>JAJFHB010000411.1 GCA_021775795.1 Hyphomicrobiales bacterium
AACACTCAGCGAGGAGTTGGTAGCGCCTGCGGAACTGCGGATCATGGATGGCGCGAGCGATGAACTGATCGGCCGCATTCCACTGGGGTCGGCTTTCGAAAGCAAGTTTGGCGCGCCATACAACGTTGCCCATCGCGCCGACCTGCACCGGGCGCTCCTGCTCGCCTGTAAGGCACATGATGGCATTACCCACCAGACAGATTGTCCGATCTCGCGTTTTGAGCAGAATGATATCGGCGTCACGGTAGAAACAGGTTCGGGAACTTCCCTCACAGCGACAGCATTGATAGGCGCAGATGGGGTCTGGTCAACGGTGCGAACACTGCTTCTCGGCGACGAGCCCCCCGCATTTGCCAACTACATATGCTTTCGAACACTGCTTTCGGCCGACGCCATGCCTGCCGATACGGCCTGGAATGCGGCAACCCTGTGGACCGGCCCGAACTGTCATCTCGTGCACTATCCCATCAGCGGCAGGCGAAGCTTCAATGTTGTCGCCACTTTCCAGGGAAGCTGGCGTGGCGAGGGCTGGAACACGGAAGGCGATCCGCAGGAGTTGCTCACGAAATTCGGCAAATGCAGTGATCGCGTCAAACGCATTCTTGAGGCTGGAACACAATACCGAAGGTGGGCACTGGTTGACCGAAAACCGGTGAAACGCTGGAGCAAAAACCGCGTAACGCTTCTGGGCGATGCCGCGCATGCGGTTCTGCCGTTTTTTGCCCAGGGGGCCGCCATGGCCATTGAAGATGCCGATCGTCTGGCAGAATGCCTGAGCGCGCACAACGATGTGGCGGCGGCCTTTCAGGCCTACGAGCAGACACGCCTCGCCCGTACGGCGAAAGTGCATACAGAGAGCCGTTACCTTGGCGGCGTCTACCACGCCACGGGAATCAAGCGCTTCGTCCGCAACAAGATCATGCGACGTCAGACAGCCGATGATTGGTACCGCCGCGTAAATTGGCTATATAGCGGTCCGTGAGTTTGGAGCCGCCCATGCAACATGCCCTTCCCCATCTACTGTCATCCCGGATCGAAACGGCCGGGCCGATCCGCGTTGCTTTGATCGGGGCCGGCAAGTTTGCCTCGATGTTCCTGGCCCAGGTGCCAACCTCGCCTCATATCGAAGTTGTGGTCATAGCCGATCTGGATGTTGACCGTGCAGAAACAGCATGTGCCACAGTCGGCTGGTCCACGGACCGCATTGCAGCAACAGTGTTCACCGATGACGGCGAAGCGGCAGCGGAGCATCATGACGTTGAGCTTGTGATCGAGGCAACCGGCAATCCCGCTGCAGGGATCAGACATGCGCGCACGGCAATTCGCGAAGGCAAGCATGTGGTCATGGTCAACGTCGAAGCAGACGTTCTGGCCGGCCCGCTCCTTGCCAAAGAGGCACGAACTGCCGGGGTCATTTACGCCATGGCCTACGGAGATCAGCCGGCACTGGTCGCCGAGATGGTGGATTGGGCCCGGACCTGTGGTTTCACCGTTGTCTGTGCGGGCAAAGGAACCAAGTATCTGCAAGCCTACCATGCTTCAACGCCGGATACGGTCTGGGACCATTACGGGCTGACAGCCGCTGAAGCAGGTGAAGCTGGCATGAATCCGCAAATGTTCAACTCGTTCCTTGACGGCACAAAGTCAGCAATCGAGATGGCCGCGATCGCCAACGCCTGTGGCCTGGATACACCTGACGATGGATTACTGTTCCCCCCCTGCAGTGCCGACAATCTCCAGAACGTCCTGCGACCCAGCCTTCACGGTGGTGTCCTTGCAGCAAGCAACACGGTGGAGGTTGTGTCTTCGCTGAACCGAGATGGCACCGAGATCGAACACGACCTGCGCTGGGGTGTTTATGTCGTCTTTGAAGCACCGAACGATTATGCCGCTGCCTGCTTTCGCCAATACGGCCTGCCAACAGATGATACCGGCAGATATGCAGCGCTTTACCGGCCCTCACATCTGATCGGACTTGAACTCAATGTCTCGATCGTCAACGCCGTTATTCGCGACGAGCCGACGGGTCACACCCGCGAATGGCGCGGCGATGTCGTGGCGGTCGCAAAGCGCGATATCAAGAAGGGTGAAATGCTGGACGGCGAAGGCGGCTTTACGGTCTGGGGCAAACTTGTGCCTTCATCGAAAAGCGCCGCACTGAACGCCTTGCCCATCGGTCTCGCCCACGGCATCAAGGCAACCAGCGACATTACCGCTGGAGCAATCATCAGCCGGGATGAAGCTACGCCAAAGACAAATGACCATGCCGCTGCCTTCCGCCTGGAAATGGAGCAATCTTTCGCCCCACAAATTGTAGACGCTTAACGCCCGCGAGGACTTCACCAATGCACACGCTTTATTCCATGCAAGGCTCAGGCAACTGCTACAAGCTGCGGCTCGCTATGGCGCAGCTCAATATCCCTTTCCGTCTCGTCGACATCGACATTCTAAAAGGCGAAAGCCGCACGCCAGAGTTTCTCGCCGTAAACCCCAACGGAAAGGTTCCGACACTGGTCCTTGAAGATGGCAGGCCCATCACGGAATCCAATGCAGCATTGTGGTATCTGGCGGAAGGCTCACCCCTGCTGCCCGGCGACGCCTATGAACGCGCCCAGGCTTTGCAGTGGATGTGCTTTGAGCAATACAGCCACGAGCCCTACATCGGGGTCGCCCGCTTTTGGGTTTCTTTGATACCCGGCGGCCGCGAACAGAAAAGCGCCGAACTCCCCGGCTGGCATGAACGCGGCTACCAGGCTCTCGCGGTCATGGACGAACATCTGGGCAACTCAGATTTCTTTGTTAAAAGCGGGTACTCGATCGCCGATATCGCCCTGTATGTCTACACCCACATGGCTCACGAAGGCGCCTTCGATCTGGCACCCTACACAAACGTCCGGGCCTGGCTTGCGCGCATCGCCGGATATGAAGGGCACGTTGATATCGATTGGCGTCCGGATCAAACCTGAAAAGCGGCAAAGCACCAAAGCCTTTGCACCCGAACATCAGCAAGATTTCGCGCACTTATTCTCCTCTTGGATGCGAGATGCATCCTTCCGGAAGGCATATGATGCGGCCCGCAACAAAATGTGCTGCCGATTCATCCCGTTAACCGGCCATCTTCAGTTTGAATGACGCCTCATCATAAAGCGCAGCCATGAGGAACCCGGCCGGTTCCGATTAGTTTTCCCTTGTAAAACAAGGCGTAACGGCACGCTGTTGGCGTGCAATCATCAACCGCCACAATCTTGCCTTCAAATCTCCCGGGATAGGGCAAGATTCCCCACAACTTAGGCCGCATTGCAAAGCTCAAATCACAAATGAGCATCGTTAAACGCTGCCACCAGGGGAACGTCATGCAGAGAACGAGTCAGGTCCAGCACCGCAACACCTCAAGACTGCGAAACGCGCGACAGGATCACCGCTTCGAAGAAGAAGCGACAAGCATCCTGCGTGTGCACGCTCAGCGCTTGGATGTGCACCGCCGCTCGGTAATCCTGTTCTATCTGACCTTCGGTCTCATCGCCGGGTTTATCATCGGTATGGTCGGCGCCAAGGGTGCATTTGCATCACCCGTTGTCGGCGAAAGTGAATTTGCCCGTACAATTGCCAGCAGCACTGGTCTCGAAAATTTCCTCAGCCGAAATCTCATCGATCACGACATTGCTTTCGATGACATAATGACTGACGGCGCAAGCATAACGGCATCATCCGATTCCGGCCTGCAGAAGGAGCCGGAACGCTATGCCGCGCTGCTTCTGAGCGAACAACCCATAGGCGCGACACTGTCCGATGCTTCATCGCAGCCAGGCGTCCCGGCCGAAACGCCGACCATTCAGCGTAAGGCATCGCTCATGGGACTGCTTCTGCTCATATTTGGGATAACAGCAACCTTGTCCGTATCGTTTCTTCGCCACCTCAACGCTGCCTACGCACCGCGCCGGCGCGTTTACATCAGGTGGGCATCACGATAACTGGAAAATCGCGCGCCCAACTGCGTCGGGGTCCGCAACATCCAGAACGACTTCGCGATCACCGTTACGTTTGAAAAACACAACGGTACCGGTGTCCAGCACACGTCCGACAATTCCCCGGCGCACAGAAACCCCGGCAAGATCTCTCAGTCTCAAGGTCCGGGGCTCGCGCCGTACAAATCCCGACCGCAACCTGATGGCTGTCTCCCCAACACTGATGCGCGTTGTCACGTAGCGAAGGCCAGCGTGGACAAAAAGCAGCGGCACACCTACCGCGAGAACAAGAAGAGACAATCGTGCCAGTCCATTATTGCTGTGACCGGCTTGCATCGACCACACCCAGACCGAACCGTAAAGCAGGGCAATTGCCACTGTCGGCAGAAACACGCACCAATGGGCGTGGACAATCTGCCGCGCTCGTCGTCCGCCTGTGTTGGTGTCACTCCAACGCTCACCCATGGCGAAAATCTTAGAGTGTTTGCAAACCTTATTGAAGCTTCGCCCAGAGATCAGGCCACGCAAGCGAATTGCCTAGCGCATAATGCCCATCAAGATGGCCTCGATTTCTTCAAGGCTGACCGACATCTTTTCTGCATCCACTTCATGCACAAACCGCCATATTTCGTTTCCAGCAGCGTCAAACACAATCATCGTTGGGATGCGCTCTATCCCACCAAACGCCTCACGTAT
>JAJFHB010000412.1 GCA_021775795.1 Hyphomicrobiales bacterium
CGTGCAGCGAGGGCGGGTTTCCTCTGCGGTCAGCGCGTCAATTACAACCTGCCTCAAACCGCTTTGAGCCAGCCATTCCAGAGTGTCAGGTTGCTCACGTTGGAGGTGAAGCCAAACAAATGTGAAACCTTTTTTCCCAGGCTTTGGCGTTGTAGGTGCTTCGGTCTGAACGAGGCGGCCCTTACCTTCTCCGTCGAAAACGAACTCAATAACCTCGTTGAGATAGGAAGAGGAAGAGAATTTTTCGCCTTCGTCTGCCACCGGTATCCTGCCGTTTCTCAAGGAAATGCGATCGGTAAATGTGATCCGAATTAGGCCCACTGCCTGATTTGCGCACTTGTATCTCTACAGTGCCTAGACAATAGCCGTCTGGAGGAAAAATTGACAAGACGCGAGCGCGTCTTGCCCATGACCGTCTTCTTTAGAAGGGCAGTACCGGTGCGCCGTTGCTTATCACGATGTCTTCCGTGCCTGTGTAAGCGGTGAGGGCGCCGTTCGGGAAGGTGATGAAGCAGCCTTCTTCGCAAACGGTTACTGTTTCATCGGGAAGGATTTCCTGCTCTGTCCGTTCTCCACTTTCGGTAATCGTGATGGTGCGCGTTTCCGCGTCTGCATTCTTGATCGTCACGGCCCAGGCCGGTGAGACGAAGGACACGATGAGGCCGGCGATCAGGGGCGCCTGCAGCAGTTTTGATCTTGTTGTTGTTCTCATTCTTTCCTCCGATTGGCCGTAACCTGCGGTGCGTCTGCCTGTGCAGCGACCGAGGTCATATGAATATCGCGTTGAGGGAACGGAATTTCAATGCCCGCTTCCCTGAAGGCCTTGCGGATCGCAAACCTACTATCACCGGCAACACGTATGTAATCATTCACATCTCTGAGAAACACACGTATCTGGAAAATCAGAGCGGAATCCCCGAAATCCTTGAAATAAATGTACGGTTCTGGATGTGTGGCGATGCGCTCATCAGATTCTACAATCTGATAAAGAATCTCGCGCACCTGTTCTTCGTTGGCATCGTAAGAAACGCCTACGTCAATAATAAGGCGGCCCACACTGTCTTTCAGCATCCAGTTTGACACGGATGTGTTGATCAGATCGGCATTTGGAATTATCACCGATTTGCGGTCAAACGTTTCAACTTCGGTGGCCCGGACGGAGATCTTTTTCACATAACCTTCGTGGTCGCCGACGACGATCCAGTCACCGACCCGAATTGGCCGCTCAATGAGCAGAATTATCCCCGATACAAAGTTGTTGACGACATTCTGCAGGCCGAAACCGATACCTACCGAAAGTGCGCCCACTATGAGGGCAAGGCTTGAGAGATCAACGCCGGTGTATTCGAGAGCCAGGATGATGGCAATGATGGTGCCCAGATAGCCAATGCCGGCACTGACGGAGTTTTTGATGCCTGAATCGAGCCTGGTCCTTGCCAGTATGTGATTTGTGACCCAGCGTTGAATGATGCGTGTGGCGATGAGGCCAATTGCGAGCGCTGCAATTGCAAGAGCAATGGCGCCGAAGGAAATTTGAATATCGCCAATGGAAAACCCGCTGAAGAAGCCGCTCACCCAACTCTGCACGTCCTGGCGCTGGAAACCCCATTGCAGCAGGACGATGGGAACGCCAATCACCAGAATGGCCACATACAAGGCCATGCCTGCGAGCATGCCGAACTGATCGACAGCAAGCGGTGAGAACTTGAGTGGTCCTGCCAGGTACTGACCGAGCCGTGTTTCCCGCAATGCACCCAGCCGGCCGACAGCGCGGCCTGACAGGATGCCCACGTACATCGTGATTAGAATGGCACCGGTGACAACCACCTGTGACGACAAGAATTTTCCAAAACTGACAAATCCTGCGAGAACGCCCAATGTGAGCAGCCCGATAACGCACCACATGGGCCAGTAGAACCACTGTGCCCAGCCTCGGGACAGCCTGGATGTGGAAGCCTGATCATTCTGCAGCCGGGTAAGCATGATGCCGGACAGAATGAGGGCGATGAGAAGCGTCGCGAAGAAACTCTTACCGACGATAACAGCGACAGGCGAGGCAAGAACTTCACTGATCTGTGTGATGAAGTAGTCCAGCGCGTAGACGGCCGACATAATAGTGACAAGCACGCTCAATCTCCGCGCGGCCTGCTCTGAAATATCAAACAGTCTCCAGTTGTGCCGGTTAGGTGCGAAGACGGCACGGGTCAGAAAAAACAGGAACGCAAAGCCTGCCATTGTTGACAGGAAAATACGCGCCAGGTGTTCCATGTTTCCGGGCAGCAGAGAAAACTCGCGAAAAACGTAGAAGACAGCAGCGAAAATCGCGCTGATCGCGGCACTGGGCAGCAGCGCAATCCACAATGCCGAAAACAATCGCCTGAGGTAGGGTTGGCGTACCTCGACCGCTGGTCTCGAAAATGCCGGAGCAACAAAGCGGGCGAGAAACGCCAGGATCAAACCCGCGACGACCAGGGATATTGTTGTGGCGTAAGTTGCCTTGTCGAGTTTGTGCGTTGAAACAGAGCGCGTCCAAAATAACAACAGGCGATTGAATTGCTTGGTCTCTTTGCCCAAACGGAGTTTGAATTCGTCCCAAAAGGCAGACGTAATCGGTGTTCGCTCAAAGATGTTGCGCACGAAGAGCTGGCGCCGCAATGACGTGATCTGGTCGACAACTGTGGTCACCTGTACAGAAAGCAGCTCCGCATCCCGCACAATGAGTGTGGCTTCTGCACGCAATGCGTTGAGACGCTGGCGCTCTTCTGCCACCGCCTCGGATTCCGGCAGTGCACCGCTCTCCGGTACGGCCCCCAGATCTGTTAACAACTGGTTTGCCGTTTTGAGGACGTTCGACGCATCGACTGCTACGATCAAAACATCCCGGGACGCCCGTTCAAGCCCGGCGCGATGGGCGGCGAGGCTTGCATCCGTGGCATCTTCGGCAAAAGCATCGCTTTTGATTTGCTCGACAGCATTGCGGAGATCATTGAGTGACACGCGCAAGGCAGTGACGCTCATCTCGTCCTGTGCGGCGACACCGTTGTGGAATGACGCAAGGGCGAGCAGGACTGTTGCAAGAAAAAGCAATGCGGCTCTGGTTCTCTGCAGGCGTGTCATGGATGTGTATTTATACAATCAATTCGCCAGGTGATAGAGGTTCGCGGCTGCTCCCGCGTGAAGCCATGTTCATGCGGACAGTCAGGCAGAAATGCTGCTCATAGATGCGTTTGCGCTGGTCAGCGTAAACAGCTCCTGCGGGTCTGGTACACCGCGCAGCATGTAACGCCCCAGAGAAACGATCTCGTTCGTGTCCCTTGAGGCGATTTCCGCCACGGCAGAAGACAGGATGATGTTTTGCTCGAGGGGCCTGCACATTGATTGTATGCGCGCGGACATGTTCACGGCGGGGCCAACCACTGTGAAATCAAGACGTTCCTCAGCGCCGATGTTGCCATACAGGACTTCGCCCAGATGCATGGCAAGAGTGAAGGAAGTCTGGGGCAGGGCATCGGTAGTGCGCTGTGCGTTCAATACCTCAATGTCGTTATGTAACTGAGTGCAGGCTGCGATTGCGGATCGGCAGGCGGCCTGATCATCGCCGGGATTGAAAATGGCGAGAAGGCCGTCTCCCATGAACTTGAGGACATTGCCGCCATTGCCCTCAACGACTTTGACAACCGCGCCGAAATAATCGTTCAGCATGGCGATCATCAATTCGGCAGACGTGGTTTCCGATAGCTTGGTGAAGCCCTGCAGGTCAAAATACCAGATGACGGCGCGGATACTCTCAAGCGAGCCTCGTTGAATCTCACCTGAAAGCACCCGTCTTCCAGCGTCGCGCCCCAGGTAAACGCTCAAAAGATTTTCGGCAGTACGACGGCTTGATGCGGACTTGAGCGCCAGACCCAGGATCGGCAAAAGCTTTCTGATCAGATCTATATCTGAATCGGAAAAACCGTCTGCTCCATCGCTCGACCATGACGTCAGCATTCCTTGCGGCGGTTTGAGTGGATCGAGGATGGCGTCCTTGCTTTCAAACAGCGTGGCGCAGGCAAAATAATCGGTTCCACCGTGACCCTTGATCAGATCGAATATCGGGAACTCCGCCGGGCCGGAAATATCTGCAAGACAGACCCGAAGCTCAGTCAATTCGTTTTTGAGCATGTGGAACATCGGGCTGCGCAGCCACTGTTCCACGGGCTCCTGACGGCGCTGATATGTTTCTTCGGTTACGGTTGTGTCCTGGCGGTACCAGTCAAAGCCGATGCCGCCATATACCGGGTGCAGCGCGCTCTGCGCTACGTGGGCGCGCATGAGGGGGACCCCTGCAGCAGCCACCTTGTTGCAGAAGTCTTCGAGAAGTTGCCTCTGCGTGGCGCCTCGCAAGCCTTCTTCCACAATCCACGTTGCGATTTCGCGATGCCGCGGAGCGGTGTCAGTTGTTGTATCGGTATTGGTTGCCTGGGTGGGAGGTGTTTTGGTCATGCCTGACGTTTCCAGCCGAAGTTTCTCTGCCAGTCGCGCCTGCGGATTTTGAGACCTAACAAGGCAACGGCGCCCAATTGACCTTACGCTGTTCCCTGCGGCGGGCCACCCATTATGTCGTCTTCCGATATCTGTTGCTCGATGTCATCCAGCAGATTCGACAGGGCAGATTCGATGTCACCACGGGCCACGCCTTCTTCCATCATGGCGCCAAGGAGCCCGGCCGCACCGTGCATGGCCATGGAAAATCTCGGGAGTTCGTTCCGCATCTCCCAGGCACTCGCCGCCGGCAATAATGCCAGTTCCACAAACTCCATTGCCCGGCAGGATGGGCAGTCGTCGCTCATGTCGTGGGCGATGAGCGTATTTACATCGATGGGCATCGCCTGAGGCTCCCGGTCAGCTGTTTGAGTAGATAATTCAGTCTATCACAGCCATATAGTTCCAACGGTGTCAAATTGCCCGGCTGCGATCGTGATTGCGACAACAGGCCGCCAGGCGTGGGGCCATGCTTTCATCCGCATGCACGGATTAGCCGTGCATGCCAAGCCCTATGCCACCTGGTCTGACCTCTAAGCCTTACGGTTCCTTGTCAGCCATTCTTCGACCCTGAGACGGCTTGCCTCGACTTCCGGATGGATCATGCCGTGCGTCGTTGCGATCGCACTCACAAGCGCATCTACACGTTCAATGAAGGGAGCACCGGCGGCAAGCGCGCGGGCAGCGGAAGATGGCTTGGACAGGCCCTTGGCGGCATTTGCGTATTTGTCGAATGGAACAAGGTCGGCTGGCGATGCGCCCATGGCCTCACAAACCTTGCCAACCCACTCATAGACGGAGCGTGACAGCTCAATGTCAGAGTGCACGGCATCACATATGGCGCGCATTTCGGTGTCCTGAACGCAGCGATAGTTGCCGGTCAGAAGCATGCTCCATTTTGCCAGTGGAACGAAGATGGAATCATGCACCCTGAGTTTGACCGGCAACGCGATCTCGTCACCATCGTGGACAACCCGGATTGCTTCAATGTCGCGCTCCACCTGCTGCAGCATTTCCGTATCAGCATTTGCAGTGAAGCGCGCTACTTTGAAATTTGTCGGCAGGGAGACCTGAAGAACATTCACCGGCTCATCGGGAGGCCGGAACGCCTGAGGGTCTGGGCTGGCCAGCGTGAAGAGATCCGGGTCAACGTCATCCCAAACCGAAGGGTCCGCGTAGCAGTGTTGGAGTTTGGTTGTATCGAGGCCGGGGATGCGGGCGAGAAAGGGGAGTGGCGGCATGTTCATGATGGACATGCAAGGCACCGCTGCTTTGGCGACCCTGGCGAGAAGCTCGCGAATTTCCGCCACGCGATATTGAGGCTCCTGCATTGCCAGACAAACCAGATCGTAATTTGCTGGATCAACTTCGCCCGGGCCATAGGCTGCAAGATTGCCTTTTGCGTCCTGCGAGCGAAGAACTACAGCAGTCTCTATGCCCCGTATGGGCATCCTGACGATTGCCCCTTCCGCGTTAAACAGTTCGGCTTCATTTGGAAGGCAGACGAGATCAGTATTGTGACCAGCAAAAACAAACTTCGTAGCCAGCAAAGAGCCATAAGATGCCCCTAGAATCAGTATGTTAAACTGCTCAGACATTACTTGTTCCTTGGCGGGAAAGATTGGCTCTTATAGGCGCGCAGATGCCGTAATGCGATATAGAATTCCACCATGTGGAATGAAAAGAATATTCCGTTGCTCACTAATGGGCAGACACATCGGATTGGATCTCACTCGATCGGGCAAAATGGATATTCTAAAGGCTGATCGGCGATATCCTGTCGGGCAGTTGTTCTTCTGGAGGTTTTGATGGCGCAGGGTTTTAATCCGCCGGGCACATGGCAACCGCGTGGCCGTGGTTTCAACATGGGCGTTGTGCAACATGATGGTCATGTCATTCACTTTACCGGACAGGTGGCCTGGAATGTCGAAGAAGAGATAGTCGGATCGGGCGATGTGGCGGAGCAAACACGACAGTGTTTCCGCAACATAGAGACCATCCTGAGTGCTGCGGGTGGAAGACTGTCTGATATTGTCTCGATCACAACATACTTCACAGACCGGGCTCAACTCCCGGCAATCCAGCAGGTGCGGGCTGAGTTCATTGCTGAGGAGTGGGCACCGGTCAGCACCTCCGTCATGGTGGCCGGCCTTGGACATGCGGACTTTCTGGTCGAGTTGACGCCGGTGGCCATTGTGCCTGCCGACAGGTTTATCGATCCATATTGAGCAAAATGCCTGACGCTCTTGTTTAGCGGGCAAATTCGATGTGCGCCAAGAGACGCGGCTGCATGTTCACCTGCAGGCTGTCACGATGTAGTGTTGCAGGCGGCCGTCGGTTGCCACTGGCGATGCCGTCTAACGGGGCATGTGGGAGATATTGAAATGCAGCAAGGTGGTGGTGCTTTTTTCAATGAGTGGACTGTCGACTGGCGGCCGGATGCAGCGGCAATCACCTCGATTTGTCAGCACGGAAGCAACGGCGATGTTTCCGTCAGTGAGGAACTGGTTCGGGACTACAAAGCGAATGGCGTGGTGCGAATGCCCGGCGCCTTCACAGAGTGGGTTGAACCGCTGCGATCGGGCCTCGACGCGATGTTGCAGGCACCGGAGGCCTATGCATTTCCGTGTGAGAGCACAGCAGACGGTGAGCCCGGGCGCTTCTTTGATTCCTACTGCAACTGGCACCGGGTGCCCGAGTTTCTCGACTTCCTGTCAAACTCGCCGGCGGCAGCCCTTGCCGGCCGGCTCATGAACACAGACGCTGTCCAGCTTTTCCATGAGCATGTCTTTGTGAAGGAGCCAGGGACAGCCAAGGCAACTCCGTGGCATCAGGATATGCCTTATTATTGCGTAGACGGACCACTGACCGCGTCGGTCTATGTCGCTTTGGATGACACACCGCCGAATGTGGCCGTGCAATTTGTTGCCGGCTCGCACTTGTGGGACAAGCTGTTCTTCCCGCGTGTGTTTGCGGGCGGCGAAGATTTCAACACCCATGACAACACCATGGAGCCGGTGCCCGATATTGAAGCCGATGCGGACAGTTTCAACATTGTGAGTTGGCCTTTGAAGGCGGGGGATGCGCTCGTTTTCGACTATCGTACGCTGCATGGCACCACGGCAGGAGAACTGAAGAGCCGCCGGCGCGCCTTTTCCGCACGCTTCCTCGGTGCTGGCGCACATTATCTGCTGCGGCCAGGCGAGCTGTCACCGCCGCTGACGGATATTGGCCTGTCGTCTGGTGATAAACTGCCGGA
>JAJFHB010000413.1 GCA_021775795.1 Hyphomicrobiales bacterium
CCGTTGCACTCACGGTCCACCAGGAAAGTCGCGATACCCGCAGGCCCACTGCCGTCCGAGGTTTGCGCGTAGACGCTGAACAGATCGGCAAATGCGCAATTTGTAACCCAGGCCTTTTCGCCGTTGAGTTGCCAGCCATCACCGCTTTGGAGCGCTCGCGTACTGATCGCCCCGGCATCTGTTCCCGCGCCCGGTTCCGTCAGGCAGAACGCTCCAATCAGCTCACCGGCAAGCAACGCCTTCAGGTAACGCTCCCGATGCGCCTCTGATCCCACCCGCGAGACGGCACTGGTCAGATTGATGTGCACGACGAGACTGAACGCAAAGGCGAGATCGGCCCGGGCCAGTTCAGCCAGCACCTGCGCTGCCGTTGTGAAGCTCGCACCCAACCCGCCCTGATCCGGCTCAACCAACAGACCGGCAAACTGCGCTGCACCCCGGCGCACGGTGTCGACAGGAGACGTTCTCGTCCGTTCCCATTCTTCTGCGTAGGGTAAAACATGGTTCTCGGCAAAATCAGACGCCGCTTTCACCAGTTCCAAATCGGGATCTGCAAACGGCGATATGAATCTGTCTTTCACTTTTCGTTCCTCTTCATCTCAATCCCAATCCCCTTGCGATGATGCCGCGCAGAATTTCCACCGTGCCGCCCTGGATCGTGAGCTTGGGGGCGTTCATTGTTGCCTGCAGAAGAGCTGCATCAAAATCTGCCCTCGCAGGTGTTCCGAACTCCAGGCCATCAGCCAGATCGCGAATGAGATTGGGTAAGTGCTGTTCCCAGATGGTTGCAGCTTCCTTGAAAATGGAGGCTTCGAGCACCGGCTCCTCGCCGCGGTCAAGAACTGCGGAAATAGATAATCCCATCTGCCTGAAAGTGTGAAGATCCGCCACGATGTGGCCGAGCCCGACGGCAATCCTGTCGTTTGCTTGGGCGGCCGTCAGCGCCAGAAATTTGGAGAGAATAAACGCGGTATCCAGATAGCGCTCCGGGCCGCTGCGCTCAAACGCCAGCTCTGACGTCACCTGACGCCAGCCCTGATCCACATCACCCAGCAGGTGATCATCGGGAATGTCGACATCATCGAACGTGACCTCGTTAAAATCATGAGTGCCATCGGGAAACAGAATGGGCCTGATGCTTATGCCGGGGGATTTTAGGTCGATGAGAAACTGCGACAGCCCGTGACGGCGATTCTTCTCTGTAGCCGCCGATGTACGAAACAGTCCGATCATGTAATCGCAGCGGTGTGCCATCGTCGTCCAGACTTTACGTCCCTTCAGGCGCCAGCCCTCATTGGTCCTTGTGGCCTTTGACTTGGCTGCGAACAGATCGCTGCCGGATTCCGGTTCGCTCATGCCGATGCAAAATGAGAGTTCGCCACGCGCGATCCTCGGCACCACACTCTCGCGCACGCGTTCTTGTGCAAAGCTGATGAGTACAGGTCCACTTTGTCGATCCGCCACGAAATGTGCCCAGACCGGCGCCCTGGCGGCGAGGAGTTCTTCGACCAGAACAAAACGCTCTAAAAAGCTGCGCTCGTGGCCCCCGTATTGTTTGGGCCAGGTCAGGCCCAGCCAGCCCTTCGCGCCGAGCTTGCGGCTGAAGTCAGGATCAAAACCCGCAGTAGAGGCCAAACTGTCCGCACGAAGGGAACCCGTTTCTCGCTCTTCTGCAAGAAAGTCACGCACTTCGCCACGCAATTTCAACGCAGCAGGCGTCAAAGCGACCGGTTGAAAGGAGAACGGAACACTCATCCCTGTGCCTCAAGCTGCCGAATGCGATCGGCAAAACTCTCCTGTGGCGCCGTCATGCGCGGCCAGAATTCATCGCCTCCATGCTGCAGAACCGCATTTCCCAACCGCCGTGCCCAGTCGGTCTCGGAACCATAATCATCACGCCAGGATAAAAGCGCATTCGTGTAGCGATGAAGCACATGTTCCCTGGTGAAACCGATGGCACCAAAAACCTGATGGGCGATGCGCGCGCCCTCCCGGGCCGCGCTGCCGGCTTTGATTTTGGCGCAAACACCAGCCTGCCAGGCTGCGGCAGAGCCTTCGAACACACCCTCAAGATGCGTTGCTGCTTGCAGGGCTGCGGCCTCCAGACCGGCGGTTTCACCTGCCATGCGCGCCAATTGATGCTGGACCGCCTGAAACTTACTGATCGGTCTCTCGAACGCTTCGCGATCGAGCGCATAATCACGCGCCAGTTCAAGAGATTTCCGCAGCGCGCCCACCATCTGACAGGAGCGCAGGACAGCACCTGCAAGGATTGCGGCCGAGGCGGTGCCGGACGGCAGAGTCGCCAACCCATCCGGTGTGGTCGCATCGATCCGCAGGCTGCATCGAACCTCGCGTGAAACAGTCGTGGCCTGGTGCACAACGCAGTCGTCGAGTGTCAGCACCGCCGCCTGGCACCCGCTTTCATGTTCAGCCAGAACCAGCACACTTTGGTGTTCAGGTGAAAGCGTAATCCGGTGAATGTCACCGCACACACGACCATCATCATCAATGCACATGAGATCATTCAGCCGCGCCGGCGCAAGCGTGGTTGTGGCAGCGTCAATCTTGAGGTCCGCCATTGCCGCAAGCCGATGCACAAGCAACAATTCCACCAGCGGGTATGTAACGGCACTCTCACCGGCGCAAACGCAAATCCGCCCGACATCCAGTCCAGAGACGCCGGCGCCCCCGAAGGCTTCGGCAACAAAAGCCTGAGAAAGACCCGTTTCCTCAAGCACAGAAGCCAGATTGGAGCGCCAGGTTTCATCTCCCTGCAGAAGAAGCTGTTGCGGATCTGCGTGTTCAGAAAACACACGCCGCGCCAGATCTTCAACCGCACTGACCGCTGTGTTCATGCAAAGCTCCCAGGTACCGTGTTCATGGTCACAGCTTAAGTTGACGGCAATCAGGAGACCAGCACCGAAGCGCTTCCCCAAAAAGAAAAGGCGCGACCCGCAGGCCGCGCCTTCTAGTTCAAACGCGCTGAATTGCTCAGGCGTCCGGCTGCCAGCCGCTGACCGACTTCACTTCAAGAAACTCCTCAAGTCCCCAACGCCCGCCTTCACGACCGTTACCGGACTGCTTCACGCCGCCAAAAGGCGCACCCGCAGCACGCTGGGCACCGTTCATCTGAACCATACCGGCTCTCAGTTGGCGGGCCGTATCCTGAGCCCGCTTCTGGTTGCCGCTCTGCACATATGACGTCAACCCGTAGGGCGTGTCATTGGCCAGCTCAACAGCCTGATCATCACTGTCAAACGGCATGATGGAGAGCACAGGGCC
>JAJFHB010000414.1 GCA_021775795.1 Hyphomicrobiales bacterium
CATCAACTTCAATGCCGGATCCCTTAACGCGGCCTGGCAACAGGTTTGCCCCACCCAGAAAGTCCGCCACAAAGGCATCCGACGGGGCTCTATAAACATCAAGCGGTGCCCCGGATTGACGAATGACCCCGTGATCCATGACAACAATCATATCGGCCATGGTCATGGCTTCCCGCTGATCATGGGTAACGAGAATGGTGGTGACACCGAGGCGGCGTTGCAATTGCCGCAACTCCACCTGCATATCCTCGCGCAGCTTTGCATCCAGGGCCGAGAGGGGCTCATCCAGCAGAAATATTTTCGGCTCGAGTGCGAGTGCCCGGGCAATCGCAATGCGTTGGCGTTGCCCGCCGGAAAGTTGAGTGATGCGCCTGTCACTAACTCCTTCGAGCTGGACGAGCGCCAAAAGCTCGTCGGCACGTGACTTGCGTTCTGCCGCAGACTTGCCGGCAACCTTCAGGCCGTAAGAAATGTTCTCACCAACTGTCAGGTGGGGGAAAAGGGCAAGAGACTGGAACACCATGCCCAGCCCACGCTTGTGCGCTGGTTCTTGGGTGATATCGCGATCATCAAGGCGCAAACTGCCGGCATCCGGCATTTCGAGCCCTGCGACGATGCGCAGTAACGTTGTCTTACCACAGCCGGAAGGCCCCAACAGGCAGGTGAAGGCACCATCGGGAATACGCAAAGACACGTCGTTCAACGCAACCACATCGCCATAGCACTTTGTGATACCGGAAATCTCAAGATGGTTCATTTACGGCCCGCCCGACGATCCGCTTAAGCAAAGGTCGGGAGAGGCAGCTCAAGTCAGCCTCTCCCGAATTCAATGTCTTACGCTGAAGTGATCAGTTCAGACCACTGCTGTGCCAACCAATCCTTGCGTTCCTGCTGCATCTTGTATTGCGGCACAACCGGATCAATTTCACTTGCAACGGCTGCAAACTCATCATCCGTGAGATCGAGCTTCGAGCGCTCTACAATTGGTGCCGTCCCAACCTGGCGCGACATCAAAGACTGCATGGAGGGCTGGCACATGAAATCAATGAATTCATGGGATTCATCCAGCTTCTCAGAAGCCCGGGAGATGGCCCAGGCGCCCGAATCCGTGACGCCGCCTTCCTTCGGGAAAGTGGAGCGTACGGGTTTGCCGTCTGCTGCGGCCAGTCCGGCGACATCGTGATAGTACTGGCCGGCAGGAATTTCACCTATTTCAAGAGCGTTTTGGAACTGGCCCTCGTCACGGTACCAGAGGCGCACGTTCGACTTGACCTCAGCGAGCTTTGCCATCACCTCCATAATGCCTTCCTCGGTCTCCAGAACCTCGTAACCGCCGAAATATGTTTTCGCGGTGATTTCAAGAAGGAAGGAATTTGAAACGAGTGCCAGGAGGCCAAGACTGTCCTCATTGCTTTCATCCCAGAGGAATTCCCAGCTGGTTGGAGCTTCCGGGTAGGCTTCCGTGTTTGTGCACAAGGTTACGTACCAGGCGACGGCGCCGATGCCGGAGACACGGCCATCGTCATAGGTGTTCACGAAGCGCTCGATGACATTATCAGCATTCGGCAAACGCGCCCTATCAAGGGTTGCCCAAAGGTTCGTTGTGGCGCCCTGCAACATTGCGGTCTGGGCGATCATGCTAACGTCGGCTGGCGCCTGTCCTGCACGCGCCGCCTGTTCGAGCTGGATGACCCAGGCAGAGCCAGTGGGTTCTGCGACAGATTCAATTGCTATGCCTGTGGCTTCGCTAAAGGCAGGAAAAACATTGGCATCAAAGGAATCTTTAAAATAACCGCCATAAACACCAACTTTCAGCGACCTGTCAGCGGCATGAACGGCCGGGAAACCTGTGATGGCGACCGCAGCAGCGGCACTACCTCCAGCAAGCAGGGTGCGACGGCTGACACCGCTTGCGGTTTTCTTGAATTGCGACATCTGGAATTCTCCCTTGATCAATTCTTTTTCTGTTTGCGTGTCCTGGGAAAGGCTGACTGACACGTGTCAGCCTTTCGTTCAGCGCATCATAGCGCAGGCTGGAGCCGACGACAAAACAACTACTGGCACCCAGGCAACAAATCCACACGGCTGCGGAAACAGATGACCGGATCGCATTGGCGCGCTAGAAGTCGCGCAACGTGGCATCACGCCAGGAGCAGCAGTACCGTTCATGACAGTAGAATCCAAAGGCGCTTTCGGCTCAATTGCAACGCTGCTTGCAGGTGCTTGCCTGCTTTTTGCGGGCAACGGGCTGCTGCAGACCCTTCTGCCTCTGCGGGCTGATCTCGAAGGCTTCACCACCACGTCCATCGGCCTGCTGGGCACCGTCTATTTCGGCGGTTTTGCCGTTGGTTGCGTGATCGGCCCGAAGGTCATCAAATCTGTTGGGCACATCCGCTGTTTTGCCGGCTTCGCCGCTGCAATCACTGCCTTGACGCTCATTTTTCCGATCTACCTGGATATTTACGTCTGGGCGATCTTGAGAATGCTCACCGGCATGGGCCTCGCTATCCTCATTATCGTCATCGAAAGCTGGCTCAATGACCGTTCCAGCAACGAGATCCGGGGCCGGGTGTTATCGGCCTATATCATTGTGACCAATATCGTCACCATGGCTGGCCAGCTGATGGTAAACCTCGAGGGGCCAAGCGAAAATGTGCTTTTCATGCTGGTCGCGGTGCTGGTCTGCCTTTCCATTGTGCCCCTGGCCCTGACACCCACGTCTTCCCCTAAACCCATACCGAGTGCCCGGGTTGATCTGCGGGGATTGTTCAAACTGTCGCCGGCGGGTGCCGTCGGCTGCCTTCTTGTCGGCGCGGTTGAAGGTGCTTTCTGGTCGCTGGGGCCGGTGTTTGGTCAGGAACGCGGCATGGATGTGGCTGACGTCACGATCTTCATGGCAGCGTTTGTCTTCGGTGGCACGCTTTCACAATGGCCGCTTGGCCGGGCCTCCGACAAAATCGACCGCCGCATCGTCATTGCCGCCACAGCCTTCGGCACGGTTGCAACAGGCCTCACGATTGCCTTTGTGGAATTGCCGGAAGCCTGGATGGCCGTTGGCATCGCGGTGCTGCACGGGGCGCTCATGGTGCCGCTCTATCCTCTCTGCCTGGCGCATGCGAACGATTATGCGCCAA
Source organism: Hyphomicrobiales bacterium (assembly GCA_021775795.1). Lineage (GTDB taxonomy): Bacteria > Pseudomonadota > Alphaproteobacteria > Rhizobiales > JAJFHB01 > JAJFHB01. The sequence continues at coordinate 3,135 of JAJFHB010000414.1, forward strand.
ACGAGAAGATGGTCGAAGTGAGCAGCGGCCTTATCC
>JAJFHB010000415.1 GCA_021775795.1 Hyphomicrobiales bacterium
CCCGCGTCTCCGATAGTTCCTCAGACACTGCTGCGTCCCCGATATAGAGGAACGAGCGCCGCTGTTCAGTTCGGTCCAGGGCTGTTGGTAGGAGCAGCGTTGTCACCACATGATCCGACATGACGGCAAAGACCGCGCTCGGCGGAACCATGAAGATTGCCCCCACGTAATCGAGGTTGTCCTTCGGCGGGTTTGCGGCCATATGCGGAAACTTGGGCAAACCATCGCCTGCTTGACGCGGGCTGCCATAAATAGATGTCGGCTCGTCAGAGACGGGTCTTTGGCTCGAAAAGCCGACGTAGCAACCCTTATCATCCCATTCCGGCGTGAAGGTTCCACAATGGGCTCCAAGCTGCGGATGGATCCACGGCAGGTGATAGTCCTCAATGCCGCCTTCAATCACGAGCTTCCAGTTTCCCTCAAAGGTGGCGCTCGTCGTTTGGCCACTCGGGCGGAGCAGGTCCAGCTCGTAGTCCGCCAACCGTTCTTTGAGGGGGGCGAGGAACTCGTCAAGCGGCGGCGCGCAACCATCAATGTTGACGAAAACCATATTGAGGAACGTGGCGCAGCGCACCTCACGTAAGCCCAGTTCTGTTCGATCGAACTCTTCCACCTCGCCAACGCTAATGCCACCGAGATTTGGGGTTGCGACCAATCGGCCGCGCAGGTCGTAGGTCCAGCAGTGCCATGGGCACCGAATGGTCGAGGCGCCACGCTCCCTGGATTTGAGGACGCACATGCCTCGGTGTGCGCAAACATTGTGAAAGGCGCGGATCACGCAATCGGCATGGCGCGTCAGAATGAGTTCAAACCCGGCGATGCTCACCGGTATGGCGACACCGGGTGCTTCGAGGTCGCACTCATGGGCGCACGCCATCCAGCGAGAGGGAAAGTAGTCCCTCCGCTCCAGCTCCCAAAACCCTGCTTCTGCATATGCTGCGCCGGGTAATCCGGTTGCTGATGCGGTCGGGCGATTCAGCGCCTCGATATGGGTTTGATCGATGAAGCTGCCGAGCTTGAGTTCAGACATTGCTCTTTCCTTCTATTCCCCTGCCTTGCAAAGAGACGATTGAACCGAGGTTTTCCGCATGTAGAATGTTATGCAAGTGTGCATCAGACTAGCAAATGCTTTGAGGAGAAAATGGCATGGCCAACTTGGGTGATGAGCCTATTCGGAATCGCGATAATCTCGAGCATTTTGAAGCTGAACTGACGCTCGAGCAACGCTTGCCGGAACACAGCATTCTGGATGTGTTCATTGCCAGCGCCGAGCGGCAAACAGATGCCACCGCGATCACCATGTTGATGACCGGCGCTGAGGACGAACAACCACGCCGTGTCAGCTATGGCCAGTTGCTGGGCATGATCCGCCGTGCTGCCAACATGTTTTCTGCTCTGGGTGGGCCAGCGCCGGGCGTGGCCTACATGCTGCCCTCACTGGTTGAGACTCATGTCACATTGTGGGGAGCGGAAACTGCTGGTTACGCGGTGCCCATCAACTTCCTCCTGCAACCTGACAGCATTGCCGAGTTGCTCAAAGCCTCGGGCGTAAAAATCCTGGTGGCTCTTGGCCCACACCCTCAACTTGATATCTGGCAAAAGGCATTGCAGATGCGCGATCAGGTGCCTGGTCTGATCGTGGTGCGTGTTTCACCTCCCGGAACTGCAGACGAAGATGGCGTGGTCGACTTTGGCGCCGCCTTGATGGCGCAGCCCGATGATCACTTGATCTTTGGTGAGGCGCGTGGCGGCGATGATGTGGCGGCCTATTTTCATACTGGTGGCACAACCGGGGTACCCAAACTGGTCTCTCACACGCACCGCGGCCAATTGGTTGCGGCCTTTGGCGGGGCATCAATGTGTGGCTACACGAGCCGCGACGTTCTTACCGCGACACTACCCCTGTTTCATGTGGCTGGAACAATCGCTGCGGGCCTGAGCGCACTTATGGCGGGATCGGAGTTGCTCATCATGTCTCCGGCAGGTTTGCGCAATCCGGAAGTGGTCAAGGGCTTCTGGCGTCTGGTGGCACAATACAAGGCCACGTTGGTGGGCGGTGTCCCAACCGCGATGGGTGCCGTCTTGGAGGTGCCGGTAGGGGACAGTGACATCAGTTCTCTGCGTGCCGGTCTGACAGGTGCGGCCCTGCTGCCGCCTGCGGTTGCTGAGCGTTTCAAGGAAGTGACGGGATGCAACCTCTATGAAATACTCGGCATGACCGAGTCTTCCGGTCTGGTGAGTATAGATCCGTTGTCTGGTTCTGGTGGCCCTGGCTCCGTTGGTTGGCCCTTGCCTTACACGCAGGTGGATGTTTTGCGTCTCAACGAAGATGGCAGCCTCGGAGAGAAGTGCGATGTCAAAGAGATCGGCGTTATCGCCATTCAGGGCGATCACGTGTCACCCGGATATCGAAACCCCGATCACAATGATGGCGTCTTTGCGGACGGCTTGCTGAATTCCGGTGATCTTGGATACAAGGACGAAGAAGGCCGGGTCTATATTGCCGGGCGCTCCAAAGATCTCATAATCCGCAGCGGTCACAACATCGATCCGGCGATGATCGAAAACGCCATGAGCACGCATCCCGCTGTTGCCCTTGCAGCAGCTGTCGGTTTGCCAGACGCTTACGCTGGCGAGTTGCCGGCTTGTTTTGTGCAACTGCGACCGGGCATTGAGGTCAGCATCGAAGAGCTACAGACACACGCCCAAAGTACCATCGATGAACGTCCGGCCTGGCCGAAACAGATTTTTGTTGTGGACACCATTCCGTTGACCACGGTCGGCAAGATCTACAAGCCGAGCCTGCGGTGCGACGCCGCCAAAGACATGGTCACGGGCCTGGTTCACAATGATTTGGGATTGCCCGATGCCGGCGTTGACGCAGTCGATGGCGGCGCTCGCGGCATGCGCATAACCGTGACGCTTGCACAGGCCGACGGACCATCCGCTGCTGCCG
>JAJFHB010000416.1 GCA_021775795.1 Hyphomicrobiales bacterium
CCTGCGAAAGCTGTTGTTGGACCGAAGCCATGGACAGTCCAGCCACGTCGCCCCCGGAGACCAGATCAACAGCACGGTCAGAACCCGAATAAACATCCACGATGCGGGTCAGATTCTCAAGAATCCGCCCAAGATTTGCAGCCTTGAGTTCAAGATCAGTCGTTGCTTGAGCAATCGTATGGAGGCGCACAGACTGGACGATAAGCCGGTTCGCTTCCTCCTGATCATTTGCCTGCGCGGCACCTCCAAGTAGCAGTGGTCCAAGACCGAGAACGAAGGCACATATGGTTACGAGCCGGCGAAACAGGGTGCGCAGCTCTCCTCTTCGCGCGGCGGTACGTTGCGCGTTCTCATCGTCCTGGTTCATCGTTCCGGCCATCTTGTTCACTCCGTAAGCAGACTTCTCCGCCAGTGTCCCACGAAGACCATGGGAAGAAAACTTAAATCATGCGCTGATCGTGATCGAGGGCCTCAAATGTGCCCACTCGGCTCTCTCAGACAACAGTTTCCCTAGGTCTTTGTTGCAGCCCCTATGCGCACGTGGGCCGTCATGTGATAGGCACCGTCTTTGAGATACTTCTGAAATTTATCCCGAACCACTTCACGCGCCCTGGCCTGTTCGTCGGGCGTAGCGGCGTCCATTTTTGGCCCAAACGACATGTCAATCTGCGCATGCCAGAACTCAAGCTCACCGGGCATTTTAGAATCGAAACGCAATTCGCGTTCATCGACCACATCAAAACCCGCATCGCGGAGGATACCCTCCATCGTCCCCTTACCGCCAAGGCGGCACATGGTTTCCAGGTCAATCAGCGGATCGTCCAGGCCCCATATCTCATCAGCAGCCTCGGCAAAGACTTCAAACATCGTCGTATCCGCTCTTGGTCCCCAGACCAGATAGGCAACTTGTCCGCCTGGCTTCAAAACCCGCCTGGCTTCGCTTGCAGCCTTGACCGGATCAGAGACAAACATCAGGCCGAATCGGCAGATTGCACGGTCAAAACTCCCATCCGCGTCCGGCAACTCGCACATGTCGTTGACCCGGAAGGCAACATTTTCAAGACCTGATGCCTGAACCCGTCGGCGCGCGCCTTCCAGCATTTCAGGAACAAGATCAGTGGCCAGAACAGAGCCGGATGGCCCGACCAGCGATGCCACTGTCATCATCGGCTCGCCGGCGCCGGTTGCCATGTCAAGCACATGATGGCCCGCGCTGATACCTGCAGCCCCGATGAGCGGTGCATTAAAGCGGTCGGCAAATTTTGACACCTCATCTGCCCGCTGATCCCAGTGTTTGCCACGCAATGACCAGTCTTCTCGGATGCGCTGTGTGTCCGGGCCCTGATTTATCGCCATACCTGATCCACTCCCCATGCTTGATCCGCCCAGTTGCATTGCCGGGATGTTGTTATATGGTGCCTCGCCCGAGCGCACAGCCCCTAATTTATGAAATGAATTGAGACCATGGACGATATCGCCATAAGGCCATTCAGGGAGGAAGACACTTCCGAACTGATAGAGCGCATACGTGAGTTGCAAACTCACGAATTGCAGTTCGAACCGCGCATGAAACATCCCGACAGCATCGCACAGTGGTACGTCGACCAGATGGTGAAAGATTGCGGTAAATTTGGCGGGGAAATATTCGTTGCCGAAAGGTCAGGTGAACTCGTTGGCTATGCCTGCGTGTTTTCACAGATGCTCAACGATGACCCTGACGAAATTGAGTATAAATACGCGTTTGTCAGTGAACTCGCTGTCTCACCCGGCGAACGTGGCAAGGGCCTTGGCACCCGCCTTCTCGACGCCTGTCGTGAGCACGCTGCAAACTATGAGGTGCAGTATTTTCGCATTGGCGTTTTGACGGGCAATGAAGGCGCGCGCAGGCTTTATCAGAACTACGGTTTCAAACCGCGTACGATGGAACTGGAAATGCCGCTTTAGACCGTTTCGCTTTGATACGGAAACGCTCTAGCGGGCCAGCCAACCCGCCGCGTCTGCATCTTCCGCCGAACAGAACCAGCGCTCATTGTGTTCTGTTTGGATGCGGACGGCGTCATATGCGGGCTGATTTGGCAGGTAATACGTCCTGTTGCCGTCTTCTGAGATGTCGCCTTTTATGGAGCACCCCTTAGCGTCCATGATCCATTCCAGCACCCGTCGGCCTTGCCGCCACTCCCACGGCGGCACATAGACTGTTCCCCATAAGCCTGCCTGATGCGTGCGGCCATCATGATGATTGAGAATGTAGTCCTGCGGCCCGTCTGGAGGCACAAGGGCAAATCCGTGATTGGCAAGTTCAGCGGAGAGATCCAGGCCTTTCATGCTGCATTTGGCCTGAACCTCGTCACTCGAGCCATCCTGGATCAGACACCGCACCTCCGATGTGCCAATGAAGGCTTCGAGATGTGCAACAGCGGCGGCACCACAGGCCCACACACCAGTGCGGCGATAGCAGTTTTGCCCTGGTTCCAGCGCATCGACACCCCAAAGGCGCAGAGTTTCACCGCGTACTTCCAGAAGATCACCTTCAAGGATGAGCGCCGGGCCGGAAACCTGGCGCAGGTCAGCCAAAGCAGGAGGACTTACAACAAGTGCAGCGCAAAATATGGCCGCACTCCAGACGCTTCGCATGTCAGCAGAAAAATCCATCACTGCATCTCAAACATCCGCTACATCCTTAACCGCCAAAACCCGGTTGCCGCGCATCA
>JAJFHB010000417.1 GCA_021775795.1 Hyphomicrobiales bacterium
GCCTCCCGGTCGAGAGCATATTGAACAGTGATCTCGATTGCCTTTTGCGCCTCACCGATGGCCTGGGCAGAAAGCGCAAGGCGCTCGTTCTGGAAGTTCTGCATCACCTGATAGAAACCGCGGTTGGTCTCGCCAAGCATGTTTTCTTCCGGCACCCGGCAGTTGTCGAGCACCAGTTCCGCTGTGTCCGATGAACGCCAGCCCATCTTGTCGAGTTCCTGCGCCACATCAAATCCGGGCGTGCCCTTCTCGACAATGAACATGGAGATGCCGCGCGAGCCTTTGGCGGAACCGTCAGTCTTGGCGGCAATGAAATAGAGATCCGCCATAACGCCATTGGTGATGTAAATTTTGGTGCCGTTGAGAACCCAGTCTGAGCCGTGTTTCTCGGCTCTTGTGCGAATGCCGGCAACGTCAGACCCTGCACCCGGCTCTGTTATGCCAACGGCAGTAATGAGCTCACCTGAGCAAACGCCTGGAAGGTACCTCGCCAGTTGTTCCTCATTTCCCGCATTGGCGAGATGCGGCGAGGCCATATCTGTGTGCACCAGAACCGTAATGGCAAAGCCACCGAAGGTTGAACGGCCAAGCTCTTCCGATAAAACCGCGGTGCCGAGATAGTCCATTTCAGAGCCGCCATACTCCGCTCCATAGCGGATGCCCAGAAATCCGAGCTCACCCATTTTGCGCAAGGTTTCGCGCGGCACGTGGCCTGCCTGTTCCCAGGCCTCACCATAGGGTTCGACTTCTTCGCGGATGAAGCGGCGCAGCTGGTCGCGCAGGAGCGTGTGCTCTTCCGCCAGATAGGGACTTTCCATGGCATCTGTTCCATATGGGTTGGCTACCGCCCCTGAATAGTGCGGATTGGTTGTGTGGGCAACGGCGGAGCTATCGATAGTGCCGACCGGCTGACTATGCGCCGGCAATAACTTCCCTCGCCATCTGGTCGGCTATTTTGCTTGTTGGCTGCCCTTCCGCCTGCGCCCGCACAAAAATGGCCAACGTACGCTCATAAATCCGGTCGACCTTTTCGATAATTTCAGCTTCGGGGCGCCCGCCCTCATACTCAGAGACGACAGTGATGATGCCGCCGGAATTGACCACATAATCCGGCGCATAATGAATGCCGCGCGCCTGCAAACGCTCACCATCGTCATCCGTTGCAAGCTGGTTGTTGGAGGCGCCAGCGATCACCCGCGCCTTGATTTGAGGAATGGTGTCCACACTGATCAAGCCGCCCAGCGCACAGGGAGCCACCACATCCACATCCTGGAAGAGAATGGCGGACGGATCGACGACAGTCGCACCAAACTCATCATGCGCACGATCCAGATTGGGCTTGTAAACATCTGCAACAAACAGCTCGGCCCCGGCATCGTGCAACAGGCGGCAAAGATTGTAGCCAACGTTGCCAATGCCCTGGACGGCGACCTTCAAACCCTTCAGATCATCCTGCTCCAGGCCGAACTTTACGGCAGCCTTCAGGCCCTGAAATACACCACGCGCCGTTATCGGTGAGGGATCGCCTCCAGCCATGCGCCCTTCCTTGGCTATACCACTGACAAAATCCGTCCGGCGGCCTACGATTTCCATATCTGCCACCTTGATGCCCACATCCTCAGCCGTCAGATAACGCCCGCCCAGGGAGTTGATCACATCACCATAGGCTTCAAAAAGGGCTTCAGACTTGTCACTGCGCGCATCCCCCATGATGACGGCCTTGCCGCCGCCGTAAGACAGGCCTGCAAGCGCGTTCTTGTAGCTCATGCCCTGCGACAATCTCAGCGCATCGCGGATGGCATCCGCTTCGGTCGCGTAATCCCACATGCGGCAGCCGCCAAAACTGGGACCAAGCTTCGTGGAATGGATGGCAACAAAGCCTTTCAGCCCGCTTTCCGCGTGGAAAAAGGCATGCAACGCCTCGTGACCATCAAAGTCTGGATTGGAAAATATGTTGTTTGTGGAAATGCTGGCGCACGTTGTCGGCTCGTCGGCATTCCGGACCGCAGCGGCATTCTGGCGGGGCTTCATCGTCATCGGTAAGGGGCTCATTCAGAATTTGATTCAGCTCTAGTGTGCTCTCAATATGTAAGCATATCGTGAGAAATTGCCTATCGAAGTTGAAGAGCCGCCGATCATTTGCGGGAAACTCAAGAGCCTTCCGCGCAACAATCGAGAAAAACTGTTCATTGGCGGGAGAAACGCCAGGCCATTATCCGCCTGCTGTCCGTTCCTGACAGCAGTCCGGGACCATGTTCGTTTCAGGCACATCAATGAAAGGAACACGGGCAATCACGATCAAATACACATACCCGGACGGCACCCATTGTTATCGCGCCCTGCATACGACACATGCCGTCTTCAGGGATGATGAGGGAAAACTCATTGCCCGCGCCGTCAAGGTCGATGGCACGTTCTATGAGTTTGAAATCAGCGGTTTCGAGCTGCTGCAGTCAGATGTCTTGTATACGTGAGAAATGAGACCGCTGGTCGCATTCCGGCCTTTGAAGAAAGAATGGAAAAAGGCCCAATTCGTTCGCACATTGTTTTCAATTCGAATACCGGCAGCCGAAAAGGAGTGCCTGGCAGGGGGAAGCCAGGCACTCCGCTCGCAACACGTGCAGTTCAGGTCAAGGGCAACAGACAAGATGGCAACCGGTAC
>JAJFHB010000418.1 GCA_021775795.1 Hyphomicrobiales bacterium
GTTCGCTGCCTTCTCCGCCTCGTTCGCAGCCAGAATGGCATAGGACGCCGGTTGCATTTCAAGGGTGTATAAAGACTCACCCGGAATGATCATCGATCCGAGCTTGTTGCGATTGATCAAAAACGCATGCTGGTGATCAACCTTGGTCACCACCTTGGAGCCAAGTATCACCGGCTTCATTGCATCACCGGCAACCGCACCCATAGCGTCCAGCACCGCACTTGCGCTCGCCTTGACGTCCGATGTTTCCCTTGAGTGGAATTCTAAATATCCAAATTGCCTTTCGACTACCAAGATTCCGGCTTTTACGTCCGCATGTTTGACGGCGATGTCGGTCAGCGCCTCGATGTCGAGACCTGGCGCCACCTCGATGATCTGTGCGGCCATCTCGGCCCGGGGCAGTGATCCACGCATCCAGGTGGACATGTAGCAGAGCGTCTGCGGCTGCAGCTGATCTAGAAATATGAAGGACCGGAGTTCACCCATGCATTCAATCCTTCAAAACAGCGCGTAGTTCTTCAGCGATGATCAGGCGAATGCGCTCTCGCAGGTCATCCTTATCGGCAACACCATCTGTTGCCATGTTCCGCTTCGGCCTTGTTTCGCCCGGCACGCCGTCAGATGGAGACTTCTGCAAGGGGCCGGGATGTGACAGGACGCCGATCTCTGAGGGATGCACTGCATCCTTGTGCCAGGCTATGCGCGTCCAGTTCACCAGATGTTGTGGCCCGATGTTCTCACCAATGGATGAGCGCCCAAAAAAGCCCGTGCCGATTGTAAAAGTGGGTGCCAGGTTGGTGTCAAAACCCGCCGCGCCCTGACTGCAGGGCGCATTGACAACCACCCGGTAGGATTCAACTGCTGCCGAATAATCCAGAATGGTCTGCACATTTTCAGAATGGATCGCTGCCGAATGGCCAGCACCTGCAAAACGGAGCAAGGCGCGTGCCTGCATCGTTGCCTGTTGCACACTCGTTGCGACGTAAAAGCCGAGCACCGGGCAAAGCTTCTCGCGTGACAGGTCTTCGCCAAAGCCGATCATATCAATCGGTGTCACCAGGACCTTGGTCATCTTCGATACTTTGATGCCCGCCTGCTCCGCAATCCACGATGCGTCCCGACCAACCGCTTCGACATTGAAACCGCGTTCGTGAAACAGATAGCGACGCAAGGCTGTGACTTCATCTTCCGAACAAATGTGCGCACCGGCTTTCGACAGCGCCTTCTTCAGTTTACCGGCCACGCTGTCGAGAGTGATGAGAACGGATTCATTTGTGCAAAGAACAGAATTATCAAAGGCTTTGCTGTCTGCGATGTGGCCTGCAGCGGCGTCTATGTTTGCTGTGTCGTCCACAAACACCGGGGCATTGCCCGGTCCGACACCGATTGCCGGGTTTGATGACGAATAAGCGGCACGCACCATGGCCGTGCCGCCGGTCGCCAGGATCACATCGGTTTTTTCCGAGCGCATGAATTCGTTGATCAACGGGATATTCGGTTCAGCAACGACCTGTATCACCGCTTCCGGTGCCCCGGCGGCCTCCGCTGCCTGCGAAAGGGTCGCAACGGCATCAATGCAGCACTCACGCGCCGCAGGATGCGGACACAGAACGACCGCGTTCCGTGTCATCAAGGCGCAAAGAATCTTGAAATAGACAGTAGCGATAGGGTTGGTTGACGGCACCAGCGCAAAGACAACGCCGGCAGGTCTTGGGATTTTCACAAGGCCGGAAGTGTCGTCCATCCTCGGGTTGACGAAATCCCAGTCCTTGTAGAATTCAACGAAGGGGACGCTCGACAGCTCGTTCTTCAGTTTCTTGTGCTTGGCCACGCCGAAACCGGTTTCCCGGACAGCCCACTCGCCATATTCGCCTGCCTTGTCAAACGCTGCCCTGGCCGTCGCTTCTGCAATGGCGTAGGTGCGTTCCCGGTCATAGCGCTGGAAGACCTGCGATGCCCAGCACGCGCGCTCAAGCATCATGTCGGCCTTCGCCTGCATTGCTGCATCCGAACCTGAAATATCGACGAGCTGTGCAATCGCTGCGTCCATCAGACAGCCTTCCTGTGGCGTCCGCCCATAACTTCTTCCGCCGCCCGGCCAATGGCGATTTCCACGCGGCGCAGGAGGTCTTCCGAGAGCGATTGGGTCATCAAGATGCCCGGCTTGAATTGCAGCACGCTTGGATCAAGTGTCGAGAATATCGCCCAGACGCCGTTTGCATAGAGATGCCGCATTACCGGTTTGGCGCCTTCAGGGTCGTTGAATTCAAGCCCCATGACGACACCATTCTGACGAATGCCGACAAAGAAGTCCGGATAGAGATCCTGGATCTGGTCGAGACCGGCGCGAATGAAATCAGAGACGTAACGCACCATGGAAACGACTTCGGGCCGCTGCGTGATTTCCAGCACTTTAAGCCCGACAATGCAGCCAAGTTCAGCGCCGCCCGCAGTCGACATGTGGGCAAAACCGTCCTGCTTCAGCCATTGACCCGCATGCTCTGACACCACACAGCACGAAATCGGGTACATGCCGCCGGTGATGCCCTTGCCGATGATCATGATGTCCGGCGTCACGCCGTATTTGGTAATGGCCCACATGGTGCCGGTGCGCATGAGACCGGTTTGCACTTCATCGGCGATATAGAGAGCGTCGTACTTCTCGCACAGCGCCTTGACCGACGGCAGATAGCCTTCATGCGGCATGGGGAAACCGTAGGTCGCCGGGATCGTCTCCATGATGACGGCG
>JAJFHB010000419.1 GCA_021775795.1 Hyphomicrobiales bacterium
TGAGGCCTTTTGCTTCAAGCACTCCGGCGTTGTTCAGCAAAACGGTCACGTCCGGCGTGGCCTCGACAGCCGCCGCGATATCTGCCGCTTCGCAGACATCAAGTTTCAACGGTACAATCCGCCCACCGTGCTCATCGCGGAGGGGGTCAAGCCAGTCCAGCGACAGAGCGCAGGCGTAGACTTTCGCAGCGCCAAGGCGAAGCAACTCTTCTGTGTAGCATTTGCCCAGGCCCTGATTGGCGCCGGTCACAAGGGCAACCGTGTCCTTGAGTTTCATTGCTTTTCCTCTCGCCTCAACGAATTTACTGCGGCCCCGCTGAGCACCAGAGATGATCAGGACAAACCATAGACTCGTTCTGCAGTACCGTAGAACAGCGCGTCTTTCTCCGCATCCGAGAAATCGGCGACCATCTTCTTCAAGGCATTATACAAAACGTGATAACTCACAGAGCGTTTGTCGACGGGGAAGTTGCTCTCCATCATGCATCGGTCAACGCCAAAACAGTCGATGGTGTGCAGATAGAAAGCGCGATGCGCGGCGGCGATTTCATCTGACCGTGCCGGAAGCGCCGTTGCGTGCCAGCCAAAACCATTGTCCGGCATTGCCAGTCCGCCGATCTTCGCAATCGTGTTGTCGCATTTCGCGATGTCAGCAATATCTGTCTTCCACTGCTCAAAGATTTCATCACGCTCGTCAGCATAAGGGCCCACACCCAACGGCGTGCCGAAATGATTAAGAATGCAAATTGTATCGGGCACCGCCTGGGCAAGTTCCATGAACTCCCGGTTTTGATAATGATAGTGCCAGGAATCAAACGTCAGGCCACGGCGGCCAAGAACTGCTGCACCTGCGCGAAAGGCACTATCAGCCATGAGCCCTTCCGGTGCCCGCCCAGGTATGGTGAGGCATTCAGGATGCTTGGCATGTGCTGCACAATGTCGGATGCCGCAAAACATCTTGCCTGCGAGCTCCGCATGCCGGTCAAGGGTTTCATCGAGCAGTGCGCCGCTTGAGAGATCGGCAAAGGCGACAATGCCGGCAATCTCAGCTCCCGGGCCTTTTCGGCTCTCGGCTGCAATCTCCAGGACAAACTCGGTTTCGCCGAGACATTGCAGGTGTTTCGGGCCGTCCTGCAGATACTCTGAACCCGCCTCAACGTAGACGGTCTTGACCACATTGTGACCCGAGCCCGTATCCGCCCACAGATCATCAAGCAGATAAACATCGCCCTCGTCATGCCACAGGTGATGATGGGGATCGATGATCCGCCGCTCAGGATCAACGATCGGTTCTTGAACCTGTGCAAGCCATTCTTTCGTTCGTGGTGCCGGTGACGTGGACATGCGCTTTCGCCCTTCTGCTTTCCTCGTTCGCTCGTAACTCAGGAAAGGCCGTATCCCGTGTACCCCTGATCTGCAACCTTGTTGCAGCGTTCCACAAAGTCAGGAAAGCCAATGTAGGGCAGAAATACGCGGGGCTTGCCAGGCACGTTGGAACCCACATACCAGGAATCTTCCAACGGATAGATGGACCTGTGTGCCACCTCACTCACGTGAGCCACCCATTCCTCTTCGGCATCAGGCGTTGCTTCAATGACCTGATGGCCGTGTTCGCGCATATGCGCGATGCACCGCCCGACCCAATCAACATCTTGTTCGATCGAGGGCACCAGATTACTCAGGACCGAAGGGCTTCCCGGCCCCGTGATGGCAAATAAATTCGGAAAGCCTGAGATGGAATGCCCGAGATAAGTCTTTGGTCCTTCGGACCATTTTTCCTTCAACGTGACACCACCCCGGCCTTTGATGTCCACGCGAAGCAAAGCACCAGTGAGGGCATCAAACCCGGTTGCCAGGACAACCACATCGAGTGGTACTTCTGATCCTCCAACGATAATACCGGTCCCGGTAAAGCGCTCAATCGCACCTTTCCGCAAGTCGACGAGGGTGACATTTTCCCGGTTGAAGGTGTCGTAATAACCAGCATCAACGCACAATCTCTTGCAGCCAATCAACGTGTGGGGTGTAAGCGCTTCAGCAACTTCCGGGTCTTTCACGATTTCGCTGATCTTATCGCGCACAAAATCAGCCGCGGTTCCATTGGCTTCCACCGTGTCGAAAAGATCATGGAAGGCTGCGGTAAAGCCTAGGCCGCCTGCCTGCCACCGCTTCTCAAACTCCTCTTTCAGGAGAGCAGCATCGGCGTCGAGTGCACTTCCCTCGCCAAGCCCATAGAGGATGCCCGCCCGGCTGCGCTTTGCTTCGGCTCGAAAGTCTGCGTAGCGTGCCTTGATCGCTTTCTGTTCAGCTGCATCGAGCGGCTTGTTCTGTGAGGGAACACTGAAGGCGGGGGAACGTTGGAAGACAAAAAGTTCACCTGCTTCGCGGGCAAGCATCGGTGCAACCTGAATACCGGATGAGCCCGTGCCAATGACGCCAACCCGCTTGCCGGCAACATCAATTCCGTCTTTGGGCCAATTCCCTGTATGGGCAAGAGCACCCTCAAAGCTGTCCATACCCTCAATCTCGGGCGTAAAACGGGCAGACAGGCAACCCGTAGCCATGATGAGAAACTGCGAAGACACCTGATCGCCGTCATCGGTCTCAATAGCCCAGTCACCGCTCTCTTCATTGAAGCTTGCAGCACTCACCTTTGTGTTGAAGCGAATGTGGGGCCGCAAACCAAACCGGTCCGTCACGTGCTCCAGGTAACTCAGAATTTCTCCCTGAGAGGAATAGCGCTCTGTCCATTCCCATTCCTGCTGCAGATCCTCATCAAACTGGTAGGAATACTCCATGCTGGGAACATCGCACCGCGCGCCAGGATAGGAATTCCAATACCAGGTACCCCCGACCCCATCACCCGTTTCGAAAACGCAGGCGCTCAGACCGGCAGACTTCATCTTGTGAAGCATGTACAGGCCAGCAAAACCCGCACCTACTATGACCGCATCAAAATCACGTCCGCGCCCCTCAGCGCTGTGTCCCTGCTCCGACATGAGTGTTTTGCTCCAATGACTTGCAAACAAAGATCTGTGAGCTGAGCCTTCGCGTTGAGTAGCGCAACTCCAATGGTCTAATCTTTAGACCATTGAGCGCATTTTGCCAATGGGAACTTGGCTTAGGAGTTATCTCTCAATGGGAGTGAGTATTATGTTTCGGATAGGTTGCGCATTGAACACTCCGGATTTCAGGGATGTCCCATCGCGAGGCAACGGGGAGGTCATAATTATCCGCGCAATTTGAATTACAGTTCAAGGCGTTCGAAATCGGAAGATGAACGAGATCGGGGGATCTTCAACCATGACTAAAAACATCGTCATACTGTGCGACGGAACTTCAAATGAAATTTCCGAAGACCGCACCAACATTCTGCGGCTGTACGGCGCGCTTACAAAGAACGATCAGCAAGTCGTGTTTTACGACCCGGGTGTGGGTACTTTTGGGGCGGCCAATGCCTGGTCATACTACTATCGCAGAGCCCATGAAATATGGGGGCTGGCGACCGGCTGGGGTCTGGATCAAAACGTCAAGGAAGCCTACGCATTTCTGGTCACGCATTATGACGACGGCAAGCGCCCGAACGGTAAACGGCAGGAACCGGATCAGATTTATTTGTTCGGCTTCAGCCGAGGTGCCTACACAGCTCGCGTACTTGCCGGTTTCCTACACGCAGTCGGGCTCATCGAACCCATCAACCTCAATCTCTTGGACTACGTGTATCGCGCCTACAAACGCGTCGGCGACAAGAAACCGGAGGATGAATCTGATGGAACAGGTCTCTCCGCTGGCCCGTTCGCAGAAGTCCGCCTGTTTGAGCGCATACTGACACCAAAAAGACCAGCAATTCGAAGCATTGGCATCTTTGATACTGTTGGCTCTGTCATCGAATGGGGGCGATTTGGCCCACGCATTCGCACGCACGCTTTTACGCGCACAAACAAAAGCGTGAAATCTGTTCGTCACGCTGTCTCGATTGATGAGCGGCGAACCCTGTATCAGCCCCATCTTTGGTCATCGGGACAGGAGTATTGGGGAGGCCCCTTCAGACCAACAACCTCAGAACAACAAGACGTGAAAGAGGTTTGGTTCTCAGGCGTGCATGCCGATATCGGCGGAGGTTATCCCGAAAGAAAGAGTCAGCTTGCCAAGATACCACTGCATTGGATGATCGAAGAAACGCGCGGTCTCGGGCTAAAGTTCAAAACACGGACTGTGAACGAGATCGTCCTGGGAAAGAACAAAGACAAGCACTATGTGTCGCCCGATCCGTTGGCTGGGAAAAACAAGTCCATGAACTTTGCCTGGTCACTGATTGAGTTTGTCCCCCGGCGTATCAGATCGGGGACACAAACCTCCCGTTACTCTCTTTTCGGATGGTACATTCCGTTGTTCGAACGGCGGCAACTCCCTGACGGAGCAGCAATCCACAATTCTGTATTCAAGCGCCGGGGCACCCAATCTGACTACGCTCAGCCAAACATACCGGAAAATCACACTAAGTTTTGATCGATCACCGGAGGTCAGCCGCCCGTTTGATAAATCTGGTGCCATCTGAAAATGCACTTGTGCAGGCAATATCACGCCCGCTATCCGCGCCGCGCCTTTGTCACCCGCTCAGTCTTTCGACGTTCCGGGTGGATTCGGCGGTCATCCGGATTTGGAACTGAGCCTTTTTCATTGCCGACAACGCGGGTCTGCCGCATATGACGGCGCCATTTGTCAGCATCATAGGTCGTGCCCCGGTGCAGCATGCAGCGATTGTCCCAGACAATCGTGTCTCCCGCACTCCACTGATGCGCATAGATTTCGCTGGCCCGGGTTACACGCTCTAGCAGATCATCCAGCAAG
>JAJFHB010000420.1 GCA_021775795.1 Hyphomicrobiales bacterium
CAGCCCTCCACGGACTTTAGGCATGATTTTGAGCACAATCAGGACTTGGCGAAGCGGCGCAGCAGGCGATCGGACTCCTCATCCATCGGAAAGTACAATTCGATCTTGAAATCGTCGAGTGTCACGTCCTCAGGTGTGCCAAATTGGGAGATAGTTGCGAACATCTGCAATCGCTCCACTCCAAGCCGTAGGATGGTCGGGATCACGGGACCAGGGGCCTCGATAGGTCCTGTATCGAATCGTGAAAGGTAATCCACAACATGCTCCAGTTCGGCCACACCGCCCTGGGTAATACTCTCCGTCCTCAGCCGTGCCGCCGCATGACGCGCAACGTCCGGCCAGTTTTCGATCGCTTGAGGCATGTGATCGGACATCAGCAAGTCCAGAAGGCTGTCCCCAACGCCGACCCCGAACTGACCATAGAGCCTTTCAGCAGAGCCACTCATCCGCTGCACGGTCCAGAGGCGGTCCACCGCAATCCCAGGGTAGGGTTCATGGTTGTCCAGCATCAAGTCGATAGCTTTGCGAATCGGTGCCATCTCTTCGCTTTCCCATCGCCGACAGGGATACCTCGCCGCAAAGCCAGCGTGGATCAGTAACTGATTGCGCGCATCCAACGGCAGCTGCAGCACATCGCTCAATCGCGCAATCATTTCACGGCTGGGCTGTGCTCGGCCAGTTTCAAGGAATGACAGATGGCGCGTAGAAACATCAGCCTCTGTTGCCAGATCAAGCTGACTTAAGCGTCGAGACAATCGCCATGTTCTTAGTGAGTGCGAAAAAGGTGACATGGCCAAATCTACCGCATTGTTTGATCCGCGTCATTTACCCCTGAGGTAATTGCCTGGATGACGTGTTGCGATCTAGTCCTTTGTCGACAAACCCGGATTGGACATCGAGTATGACACGCGCCTTTCACAAAATTTGGCTGAAGATCACAGCGATCGTCGTTGGGGCGTTTGGCCCCGTTTTCTTTTTCGGAACCATGGACGCAACACTGGAGCCTGCACGGTGGAGTCTTGATTTCTTGAGCTGGCCCGTCGATGGAGAAACCACCTTCGAACATCCTGACACCCGGTTCCTGACGGCGCTAACCGGGGGCTTCCTGTTGGGTTGGAGTGTTATGATTTGGTGCTTGTCGGCGTTTGTCTACGACGCCGCACCCGAACCTGTACGCAAGAGCGTGCTTTGCGGATTGCTGGCGTGGTTCGTCCTGGATAGTGCCGGATCAATCGCGTCCGGCAACGCATCCAATGCGCTTTTTAACATTCTCGTTCTCCTGATCGCCGTTGGGCCCCTCTGGCGTCCAGCAAGATCGTGATTCTCAAGACTAGGATTCAATCACACATGAACCTGTTTCGCACCATACTGATCATCATGCTGTTCGCCATCGTGATCTACACTAGCATCACAATTTCTATGCATGGTCTGAACCTACTGCCGCATTTTTTCGGTGCTATCTCGAAGATGAACTGGCAAGGACAGTTCAATTTTGACTTTATGATGTTCCTGATTTTGTCAGGACTCTGGACCGCCTGGCGCAACGGCTTCTCGGGAAGCGCCCTCGCTCTCGGCTCCCTCGCTGTCTTCTTTGGCATTCTGTTCCTGTCTGCATATCTGCTCTATCTCAGCTACCGAACGGAGCGAAGCATGAAGCAAATCCTGCTGGGCGTTCATGCTGAGAAATGAGTATCGGGCAGGCAAGGTCAGTCGCGCTGCTTAAACGCTGCAGTTTGTACATGTTGCAATGCCCGTGCGGTGCTTCAACAACAACTCAGGCTATCTATTCATCCAGCCCTGAAACAGCGCGCGTCACTTTGGCAATTCCGGATTGGTCCAGATCTCCCCAGCCGCGGGCAATCATCTCACGCCATAACCCGGCACTCGCCGCCAGCATCGGCAGTTGCAGCCCCAATCCGTCAGCCAGGTCGAGCGTTTGCTCCACGTCTTTTAGCTGGGTCGCAGCGCGGCCACCAGGCTCAAAGGTTCGATCCAGCATACGCTGGCCGTGCAACTCGAGTATGCGGCTTCCGGCAAACCCGCCGAGAAGGGCCTCGCGAGTCTTGACGGCATCCGCGCCGCCTTTTTCCGCCAGCAACAAAGCCTCGGAAACAGCTGCAAGCGTCGTCGCAACGATCAGCTGATTGGCTGCTTTCGCAACCTGGCCCGCCCCTACCGGCCCTACATGAATGCAGGCGCGTGACATGCGCTCAAAGCAAGGCATTGCCCGCTCGATATCCGGCACCTCTCCGCCAGCCATTATGGTCAGGTTTCCATCACGGGCACCAACCTCACCCCCGGATACCGGTGCGTCCACGTAAGCGCCACCTGCGGCACGAACCCTCTCAGACAGCCGCTGCGTGCCTTCAACTGTTGAGGTACCCATATCCACCACCAGCGTGCCGGGCTCCAACGTATCAAGTAGCCCCGGCGCATCATTGCTTCCTTCCACAACGGCTTGAAGCGCCTGCGTGTCAGAAACGCAGATGAATATAATCCCGGCCCCAACTCTTGTGGCCAGTTCGCCCGGTGTTTCTGCTACATTTGCTCCGTAGGCAGCATGGGCATCATCCGCCTTTTCCCGTGAACGATTGTAGACCCACAAGCGAGTATTGTTCTCGCCGAGGTGGCGCGCCATGTGCTGCCCCATGAGCCCGAGACCGGCAAATCCGACCTTTCCGCTGCCTTCTATATCGTCGTTCACGTCAACTGCCTTTCTTCTGCGCGCGCCTGTGCGATCGCGTTTCATCGATCCGATCGCGCATTTGATAATACCAATAAGCC
>JAJFHB010000043.1 GCA_021775795.1 Hyphomicrobiales bacterium
CGGCTCACACGAACCGTTAAGGCGCAAACAAAGCAGCCGATCATCGGCTAGACGTTCAAACGACAATATCGATGGCCGCTTCTGTTCCGGTAGCGCCCTGCACGAACACCATCGACACAGCATCAGCCTGAGCACTGGACATCCGATTGAAAAGCCCGTCGCGGGCATTGTTCGGGTCATCTTTAATGTAGAACTGCGTCGTCAAAATCTCGCGATCGCCATCAAACACCTTTACATGGATATGCGGTGTACGTCCGGGATAGATTGTTGGCTTGATCGTGCGGAACACATAGCTCCCGCCATCATCCGTAACGTCATGGCCAAAACCCTGGAATGCCGGGTCAAAGTCAACACTGCGCCGATCACGCGGGTGCATATAATTGCCATTCACATCGCATTGCCAAATTTCGATACGATGTCCTGCAAGAGGTTGCCCGTCGTTGCCAGTGACTGTCCCACGCAAAGTGAAAACTTCGCCACCAGCTTCTTCGACAAGTCCCCTGATCTTGACCAGATCATTATCGATATCGGGCGTCCGCATCTCGTGTGTTGGATAGTACGGACCCTCCGTGGCACTTGGTGTCAGAACAGCAGCAACGGCTTTTCCACCCAACGTGCTAGCGCCCATCAGTCCACCAATTCCGGCGAGCAGGCTGCGGCGTGATTTCCTATGTGTTTGAATAGCGTGATCCTTTCCTGCACAGGCGAGCCTCTTGCTCAATGAGGGTCGGGGCCTTCCGGCTCATCCGGCATGGTAATGACTTTCCGAACCAGCGGCTGCATTGTCAGTCCCTGAACAATGATTGAGAACACCACAACCGCGTAGGTTGCCGCCAATATCGGTGACTTGTAATCGCTCGCGGGCAACGACAAAGCCAGCGCCACAGAAATGCCGCCGCGCAACCCTCCCCAGGTCAGGATCGTAATTGCGCCCTTGGTAAACTTCTCACGCACAGCCAGCAGGCTGATCGGGATCGCAACACTGATCCAGCGCGCCACAAGAACCAGAGGTATGGCGACAAGTGCGAGGCCGATGTGTTCGGGCGCCAGACCAATGACAAGCACCTCAAGACCGATGAGGAGGAAAAGAACCGAATTCAGGATTTCGTCGGACAACTCCCAGAACTGGAAAACGTGTTCACGGGTGTTTTCACTCATCGCAAATTTTGCACCATGATTGCCGATGAACAATCCCGCGATCACCACAGCGATCGGGCCCGACAGGTGTGTATGAAGCGCAATGGCGTAAGTGCAGAAAACAAGTGCGAGCGTAATCAGGACTTCCAGATTGTGCTCATCAATAACCCGCATGGCCCAGTAGGCCAGATAGCCGGTGGCAAGACCAAGCACGGCACCACCCAGCGCTTCCACCGCGAACAACTGTGCCACCTCCACGACCCCGACATCGCCGTGCGGGCCGCCGACCGCAATCGCCACAATGATGGTGAAGACCACTACACCCACGCCGTCATTGAAAAGTGATTCCCCGGCAATCTTGGCTTCAAGAAGGCGCGGAATCTGCACTGTCTTCAAAATGCCGAGAACCGCCACTGGGTCGGTTGGTGATATCAAAGATCCAAAAACCAGGGCCCAGATGAACGGCACTTCGAAACCAAGCCAGTTCATCGCCAGCCACATGCCGGTGCCAACGATAAAGGTCGATGTCATGATACCGACACTTGCCATCAGGCCGATCGCCCATTTGCGGGCGGCAAGCTCGCTGAAATCCACATGCACCGCGCCGGCAAACAGCAGCACACTCAACATCCCGTTCATCAACGTGTCGTGGAAATCGATGGACCGCAGCGTATCGCTAACCGTTGCACTCACGCCAAAGCGTGGAAAGAAATGGTCAAACAGCACTATTGAGCCGGACGCTGCCAGCGCGATCACCACCAGACCGATGGTATGAGGCAGGTGCAGGACCCGGTGGTTCAGATAGCCAAACACAGCCGAGAGGCCGAGAAGCACAGCGGTAATGTCGAAAAGAGAAAGCATGGCGCGCGGACATCCGGCTTGATTTGCAGAGCTGTTCTCTTATCGCATGGAAGAGCCCCTTGGCGACAGTCGGTTTAACCGATTGTGGCGAGCGCGGGGAACCACTCAATCAGCCAATTGGCGAAAATTGTGAACGAGCCCGTAAGAAACAAAATGCCGGTGAGCACAAGCATGCCACCCATGGCCTTTTCCACAAGGCCAAGGTGCTTTTTGAAGTTCCGCATGAAGCGTAAAAACGGCCCGACCGCGAGTGCAGCAATGAGAAAGGGGATGCCGATACCCAGCGAGTAGATCGCGAGCAAAAGTGCACCATAGCCAACCTGATCCTCGACAGATGCAATGGCGAGAATGGTGCCCAGCACCGGGCCGATACACGGCGTCCAGCCAAAAGCAAAGGCAAGGCCCACCGCAAAGGCTCCAAACGGCCCGGCAGGCTTGGTTGCGTGATGATAGCGAACCTCACGGTTGACAAAGGCGAGCCGAAACAGGCCAAGAAAATGCAGCCCCATGATGATGATGACAATGCCAGCGGCAATGGTCAGCGGGCGCTGATAGTCAAAAATCAGCTGGCCGATCCAGGACGCCGCAGCACCAAACGCCACGAAAACAACAGTGAACCCCATCACAAACATCACTGCGGATGAGAACACACGCGCCGTCGTGCCCGATGAGACTTTGTCGCCATCCGTGAGCTCTTCCAGCGACGTACCGGCAAGAAAGCACAGATAGGGAGGCACCAGCGGCAGGACGCACGGTGACAGAAAGGATATGAGGCCCGCCAGCAGCACGCCTATATATGTTATCTCACTGCCCATGCTGACCGCTCTTTGCGCCTCTCAAGTCTAGGGGTTGATACGGGCACACTTGTCTGTACCAACATTGCCCACCGGCTGTCGCTGCCGGACATCACTTCATGGACCATCATATAGACACTAAAGACCGGATTGTCTGTGATCAGGATCGCACAAATTTGTCAGAACGGGCGTTACGGAATGCGCGGATCAAATCGCCGGGGCGAACCTTGGTCTGCCGTCTTCGGCGTGACAAGTGGCAGCCGTCCCGGCATTCTTGCAGCCAATAGTTCGCTTGCCTGACATCTTCACTACCTTCGAGTTTTGAGGGCTTTCCCATGTCTAACTTCCAAATCGATATTCTGACTGACCTGCCCGACGACATTGCTGATCTGGTGAGCAGGGGTCAGGAGGCCTACGAGGCCAGCCACGGGGTCGCGTGCGATTACGAGAAATTTTCGATTGTCGCCCGAAATGAGGGCGGCGAGATAATCGGTGTTCTCACAGGCTATTCCGCCTATGCAGAAATCTACGTTGATGATCTGTGGGTTGACGCCGCCCATCGCAAACTTGGCCAGGGTCGCAAACTTCTGGAGACTGTCGACAGCCACTTCAGGGGAAAGGGCTACAACAACATCAATCTGGTCACCAACCAGTTTCAGGCCGTGGGGTTCTATGAGAGCTGCGGTTATGAAGTTGAGTTTGTCAGGACAAACAAACACCATCCCGAGCTGTCAAAGACGTTCTTCATCAAGTATTTCGGCGATGAGCCGCAAACCCGGGGCATCATTGATACTGCGGTCAGGTAAGCGTCTCCACTGACGTCCGCCGCGACGAAGTCCAAGACTCCCGCTCGATCAAAGGAGCGGCTTACCGGCAGAGAAGCTCACTCGGCCTGCTCAGCCACCTGAACCGCATCCTCATCAAGTTCCTCAAGGACAATCACCGGAGTACCGATGTGCACATGCTCATAGAGGTGCGTGACATCTTCGTTACGCATGCGGAAACAGCCGCTGGACGAGGCCTGGCCAATCGAGTTGGGTGAGTTTGTGCCGTGGATGCGGTACATGGACCAACCAAGATATATGGCCCGTACGCCCAAGGGATTTTGCGGTCCCGGGGCGACGTAGCGGGGCAGGCGCGGATTTCGCCGCCGCATGGATGCGGTTGGGCTCCATCCGGGATTTTCCCGCATGCGGGTGACAATGCTCTCACCCGTCCACTGCTCGCTGGCGCGGCCAACAGCAATCGAGTAGCGAATGGCCCTGCCTTCTCCAAGTATGTAGTAAAGTTTGCGCTCGGAATTCACCACCACGATGGTGCCCGGCCCATACTCGCTCGAGAAATTGACATAATCCCGGGCGCTCGCCTCTTGTGCGGAAAAGAAAACCACGCCCAAGACAAGGGCAATCACAAATGAACTCACACGAAACAACATAACACCCCAACCTTCACTCACTAACTGACAAACAGGTAATCTCAACTGCCGCAATACGACCAAACTTTAGTCACAAGTTCAAGCGCCATGTCGTTCACGATTTGTTATCCCGCAAAGCGGGACGAACAGTCGCCTTGAAACACCCTTTTTGGTCACCAGATCGGCCATATCATGCTTTATCGGTTAGCGCGTAATTGTGATAAAGACGTAAAAGACTGACGGATCCACGGAAACCGATCATGAAGATTTCACGAAAGCTGACCACGGCCCTTCTGGGCGTAATCGCCAGCGCTGCTGTCATCTCAAACGCTGCAGCACACCCCCACGTCTGGATCTTTGCCTACAGCGATGCGGTGTTTGATGAAAACGGCCAGGTCATCGCCTTGAACATCGAATGGGAATTCGACGAGTTCTACAGCGTCGTTGCGATTGAAGGTCTCGATGTCAACGAAAACGGGACCTACGAAGATTCTGAATTACGCCCTCTGGCAACCGCAAACCTTGAGGCGCTGAAGGAATGGGACTATTTCACAAAAGTTGCCGCCGGCTCCGAAGAGCTCACGTTCGGTGACATCTCAGACTATGGCTCCTATGTGCGGAATGGCGTTTTGACACTGCACTTCATCCTGCCTTTGGCGGACCCCGCTGACCCGACCGAGCAGACGATCTCCTACAAGATGTACGATCCGACATTTTACATTGCGATAGACTATGCAAACAGCGATGCTCTGGCGTCCTCAGGTGCCATCCCCGACAGCTGCGAAATGAAACTCCTTGAAGCCGATGCTGACAAGGACGAGGAAACCGTCGTCGAATCCTATTACGAATCCATGCTCGAATCCGGCACCATCGGCGCAATCTATGCGCAAACCGCCGTAATTGCCTGCAACGGCGAGCCGTCACTCTAGATGCGAGCGGCCGCTTTTTTTCTCCTGCTCCTGGTTTGCCTGTCCGCCTGGCCCACCGGGTTGGCAGCCGCAGACGACACCCCGATTGTCACCGCCCAGGTCGA
>JAJFHB010000421.1 GCA_021775795.1 Hyphomicrobiales bacterium
GCAATTTTGCCTGAATGGTTCACGTCGTTTCCTCCTTGCCAAAGCCACCACCGCCACCGGTTTCAATCGTCACCACGTCACCTTCGTGAAGCACGTGCTGTCCTGATGCCGGCATCGGCTTGCCATTTATTTCAAAACGCGCCGCACGACCCGCGGACCCGCCCAGCAATCCAGGCGCAGCACACCGCACTCGATTGATCATGAAAGAGGCATTCGCCGGGCTCTGACCGCGAAAGCGGAATGAAAACCCAATGCCATCGCCGCCTGCGTACCGCCCCGCGCCGCCGCTGCCACGCAGAATGTTTCTGTTCAGAACTTCGATTGGCGCCTGGCCTTCCATGACTTCAACCGGGGTATTCGACAGGTTGGAGGGAAAGCTGACGGCACTGACGCCGTCCTGTCCCGCACCACCCCCCTGCCCGGCACCAAGGAACGCATTGACCGCATAGCGGACATCTCCTCTGAGGCTCACGATCTGAATATTGTTGGAGGGAGACCCGGGAGCGGCCTGCACCCGATCCGGCAAGGCCTGAGAAAGAGCTCCAAAAATTGCCGGTGGCAGCAGATGGCCAATCATCCCGCGTGCACCACAAGGTGCCGGCCGCCGGGGATTCAGGATTGATCCTTCCGGTGCAGATATGCGGATCGGCCGGAATGCTCCCTCGTTGTTGGGTATCCAGGGGGCAAACAGCGCCTTAAGGGCATAGGCCGAATAGGCATATGTGTAGTTCATGACCGTATTGATCGCGAGGCTCACCTGATCAGAGGATCCGTCAAAATCAACATCCACCTGATCACCGGCAATCGTGACGCTCGCCCGCACTCGCACGACACCACCGGGCATGTCATCCGGCCCGTCATTTTCAATTTCATATGACCATGAGCCATCCGGAGCTTCGGAAATGGCGGCGCGCATTGCCGTTTCAGTACGTTGAATGATGTCGTCAGCGAAACCATCAAGATCGATTTTGGTTTCATCAAGCAGGGAAACGAGCCGGCGCCCCAAGCTCTGGACGCAAGAGACCATTGCCCAGATGTCTCCTATTGTCTCGTCGGGTTCCCGCACATTCTGACGGATCAAGCGCACCAATGTGCTGTCTTCCAGCCCCGCCGCCATCAGGCGCATGGGAGGAATTTGCAGGCCTTCTTCGAACAGTTCTCGATTTGCAGGATTACGCAATCGGCCGCCAATATCAGGCAGATGGCTCACCACTCCTGCAAATCCGATGACACTTCCCTTATGGAATATTGGCGCAGCGATGGTTGCGTCATTCAGATGACCAGTACCGAACCATGGGTCGTTTGTAATGAAGACATCACCTTCAACCATCGTGTCGATCCCGTGCTCGCGAATGAACGTTCGAATGGTTTGCGGCACGGTCGCAATGAACGAGGGAATGGAAAGTGACGATTGCGCAAGGTTGCGGCCAGAACGGTCTGTCAATACGACTGCGTAGTCGTTCGCCTCTCTTACCAGGGTCGAGAACGACGCTCGAACGAATGTGACAGCTGCCTCGTCCACAACACTTACGAGCCGGGTCCACAAAATTTCCGTTGTCACCGGATCAAGAGCTGTCATCCGGACACCTCATCGAGAAGTACCTCAATGGTGCCATCCGAGAGAACAGTGACATTCGCGGCATGAGCAATAACAAGGGTGGATTCTGCTTCTGTTACAACACAGGGCGCGCGCAGTTTTTGGCCAGCCTCAAGGTCTGCGCGGGCGATTTCCGGCACATCGCCATATGCCGTCGTACCGGGGAGGTAGATTGACCTCGTGAGGTGATCAGCCGGTGGACGGTTTTCAGATTTGCTGAGCTCGTAGTGGCGGACCCCTCCAGCAGCAGTTCCCCATACCCGCCAGGTCACCACCTCCGGCACGCCGCCTGGTACCACCCGGCCAAAGACATCGCCGTAAGCCTCAAGGAACCTGTCGATCAGCGCTTCTCGTTTCGGTGTTTCCAAACCTTCCAGGGCTACTTCTATGCTGGCTCCCTGGCCCACATACCTCATTTCCACGGCGCCCTGCCATTGCACCTGGTCGCCAGAAACTCCAGCGGCAGACATTTCCTCGGCAATTTCAGCGCGTGCCGACTTGATGCGTTCCGCGATTGCTTCCCGATCAAGCTTTGCAGTGGCCTCGACCTTAGACCATGAACGATCTCCGCGTGCTGGTGCTGCAAGAAAGCCAAGACAGGACCCGACACCAGAGGCAATTGGGCAGAGTATCCGCGAAATCCTCAGGCGCCGCGCGACATCGCAGGCATGCACAGGGCCGGCGCCGCCTGTGGCAACAAGAGTAAAACGCCTGGCATCAAGCCCTTTCTCCGCTATATGAGTGCGGGCTGCAGAAGCCATGTTTTCATTTACAATGTTGTGAACACCCCATGCCGCGTCAATCTCATTGAGGCCTACCGACGCCCCAATGCGAGCTAACGCTGTACGGGCCTCATTGACATCCAGTTGCATCCGTCCCCCCAGAAAACCATCCGGATCCAAATAACCAAGAACAAGATCAGCATCGGTGACAGTGGCGTCATTACCACCCTGGGCGTAGCATGCGGGTCCTGGTTCTGATCCAGCGCTATCCGGGCCCACCTGCAGCAGCCCCAAAGCGTTGCGCCTGGCGATAGAACCGCCACCGGCGCCGATTTCGATGAGGTCAATCGAGGGCGCCACAGCAGGCAATCCACTACCCTTTTTGAAGCGCTTTTCACGGGCGAATTCAAAGACATGCGTAATGTCTGGAACACCGTCTACAGCCACACAGGATTTCGCCGTGGTGCCTCCC
>JAJFHB010000422.1 GCA_021775795.1 Hyphomicrobiales bacterium
CCGATGCCCAACATCTATCCCTTCATCGTCAATGATCCAGGCGAGGGGACACAGGCAAAACGGCGCAACTCGGCTGTCATCATCGATCACCTGACACCGCCGCTCACGCGCGCGGAGTGTTACGGGCCGCTGAAAGATCTCGAAGCGCTCATCGATGAATATTATCTGGCGCAGGTCATGGACCCGCGCCGGCTGGAGCTTTTGCGCCGTCACATTCTGGAGCTTTCCAGCTCGTCTGGCCTTGATTTCGATAGCGGCATCGGTACGGACGAGGAGGGCGATACGGCATTGCAGAAGATTGACAATTATCTTTGCGAGCTGAAGGAATCGCAGATCAGGGATGGCCTGCACATTCTGGGGGAAGCACCGTCTGGCAGGCTTGAAACAGATTTGCTGGTGGCACTCACCCGGGTTCCCCGCCATCTCGGTGAGGCGGGAGATCAGTCCTTGATCAGGGCCCTGGCCAGCGATCTTGATCTGGGTGCATTTGACCCGCTCGATTGTGAACTGGGGCAGCCCTGGGAAGGGCCAAAGCCGGCAGTCTTGATGGCAGTGGATGCTGCCCCCTGGCGTACGTTCGGCGATACTATTGAGCGGCTTGAAATTCTGGCAGCAGCCTTGGTGTCGGAAGAAAAGACGGCGCCGCCCGAATGGGCCATCACCTGTCTGGTCCTGGAAGAGGTGGCAAACGATATCCGCCCGCGCCTTGTGGCATCGGGCCAAAACGAGATGGCATCATCGCTCTCCGCCCTGGATGGCCGCTTCGTAGCGCCGGGCCCCTCAGGCGCACCAACCCGTGGCCGCATTGACGTCCTGCCGACGGGCCGCAATTTTTTCTCCATCGACAACCGTGCCGTGCCGACGCCGGCGGCCTGGACACTTGGACAGAAATCGGCGGAGCTTTTGCTGGAGCGCCATTTTCAGGATCAAGGGCGCTGGCCCCGTTCCGTCGGGCTTTCGGCCTGGGGCACCTCCAATATGCGTACCGGCGGTGACGACATCGCCCAGGCCCTTGCTCTCATTGGGGCGAAACCAAAATGGGATCCGCGCAGCTGGCGCGTCACCGGTTTTGAAATTACGCCTCTGGCAGCCCTTGGGCGTCCAAGGGTCGATGTCACGTTGCGCATATCCGGATTTTTCCGTGATGCCTTTCCAGCCCAGATCGATCTGTTCGACAGTGCGGCCCGCGCCATTGGTGCCCTGGAAGGGGAGGGCAAGGAAAACCCGCTGGCTGAGCGCATGGGCGAAGAACGCGCAGAACTTGAACGCTGCGGACATGACGCGAGCACTGCCCGGGAGCTCGCGGGCTACCGTGTGTTTGGCTCAAAGCCAGGCGCTTATGGAGCTGGATTGCAGGCTTTGATTGACGAGAAGCTCTGGGATGAGCGCGCTGACCTGGCGCGCGCCTACATCGGCTGGGGTGCTTATGCCTACGGTTCCGGCACCCGTGGAGAACGCTCGGAAGAACAGTTCACACGCCGTCTTGGATCCATTGAAGCCGTGCTCCACAACCAGGACAATCGCGAGCACGATCTTTTGGATTCTGACGATTATTATCAGTTTGAAGGGGGCATGACCGCCGCCGTCGAGCATCTGTCAGGCACCCGGCCAAACGTCTACCACAATGATCATTCACGGCCTGAACGGCCGGTAATCCGCTCTCTTGAAGAAGAGATCGGGCGGGTCGTGCGCTCACGCGTGGTCAATCCCAAATGGATCGCAGGCGTCATGCGCCACGGCTACAAAGGTGCTTTCGAAATTGCAGCGACCGTTGATTACATGTTCGCCTTTTCCGCCACAACCGGCGCCGTGCGCGATCATCATTTTCAGC
This sequence comes from Hyphomicrobiales bacterium, assembly GCA_021775795.1. Classification (GTDB taxonomy): domain Bacteria; phylum Pseudomonadota; class Alphaproteobacteria; order Rhizobiales; family JAJFHB01; genus JAJFHB01. Next base: position 1,832 of record JAJFHB010000422.1, read on the forward strand.
TCGCCTATGATGCCTTCATTGCCGACGTTGACGTGCGGGAGTTCCTCGATAGCAACAACCGCAATGGTCTTGAGGAATTGTCGGCCCGTTTTCTGGAAGCGATTGAGCGTGGTCTCTGGACCCCGAAATCGAACTCGGCCTATCATCAACTGTCAGCGCTTGCCGGTGCAAGCCATGCCCTTGTCTGAAGAGGATGTTCCCATGAATGAAGACGACACCCAAGCCCAGCCCGAAGGCGTGGACCTTAACGAGCGGCACGCGGACAAGATGCGCAAGAAGAAAGCTGCGCGTGACAAGATCATTGCGGGCAAGACCATCGAGAAGGGCCTCATTATCGTCCATACCGGTAAGGGCAAGGGCAAATCGACGGCCGCCTTCGGCATGGTGTTCCGGGCCATCGGTCACGGCTTCCGCACCGTTGTCATCCAGTTTGTGAAGGGCGCCTGGGAAACCGGCGAGCGCACAATCCTCGATAACTTCCCCGACCTTGTAACCGTCAAGGCCATGGGCGAGGGCTTTACCTGGGAAACCCAGGACCGCGCCCGCGACATTGAACTGTCACAGGCGGCCTGGGCCGAAGCCAAGGTTCATATTCTCGATCCGGACGTGCGCATGGTGTTGCTGGATGAGATCAACATCGCCCTGCGTTACGGCTACATCGACATCGATGAAGTGGTCACATTTCTGCAGAACGAAAAGCCGGAAGATACCCATGTGCTGCTGACCGGCCGCAATGCCAAGGAAGAGCTGATCGAGATCGCGGACCTGGTCACAGAGATGACGCTGATCAAGCACCCCTTCCGCTCCGGTGTTAAGGCGCAGGCGGGTATTGAGTTCTAGAGTGTAAGGAGAAAGCAGGCGGTCAATCCGGCAGGGCGTCGAAAGAACGTTCCAGCACAACCACGTCTATTGCCGGCAGTTCGGGGCCACGACCTGGAAAGACCGATTGCCCAACTTTTGCGAAACCCCATTTCTGATAGAAGGCCACCGCATTCAATGTGGCGTCAATTCTGACGGTGCCGGAGCCTGACGGCAGAGCGTCGCGAAGCGCTCTGCGCATGAGTTCTGCTCCGATGCCCAACCCGGTGTAAGCGACATCGACAAAAAGCCTTACAACTTCACCCGGTACACCGTGGCTGAACCCGGCGGCAACGTTATCGACCTCGGCAATGGTAATGGCGTGATCGCCGCAGTCATTGCGATAGGTTTGCGCATTTCGGCCCCGCATCCAGGTTTCGACCACTTCGCTTGAATAGAAGGCCGGTGATAATTCACTGACCGATCTGCAGGTCAGATCAAAAACTGCTTGCGCATCATGTGATTCAGAGCGCCGGTAAATGATAACTGGCAATGGATTGCACCTTTCGAGACTGCACCTAAGGCGTTAAGAGTGGTCGCGGCGTGCTGAGCAGTTGCCTGCGCGTATTCTGGAGTTCCGCGTTGAACACTTCCAAAAAATCTACCGGCACAAACCGCACCGAGTTTGTAGGCCGTACTGCACTTATGATTTCGCTGGTGGCGATGTCAATCGACGCCATGTTGCCGGCACTTGACCGCATCGGCTCGGACCTGAATGTTGCAAATG
>JAJFHB010000423.1 GCA_021775795.1 Hyphomicrobiales bacterium
GAAACACATGATGTGTGGTTTGCCAGTCTTGAGGAGATTGCCCTCCATGTTCAATCTCTTAAAGCACAAGGCACCTACGATCCCCGTGTTGAGGAACTGCCCTACTACGACAGGCCCCAGCACCTCGGGCGCTGAGGCTTACAGAAACGGACATTGAAATGTTGAGCGACACCGACAAGAAATTCCTGCGCCTCGCCTATGAAGAGGCAAAGGCAGGGTTTGATGAGGGTGGCTGCCCCATAGGCAGCACACTGGCGGAGGGCGAGCGGCTTGTGGCGCAGGGTCGAAACCAGCGCGTACAACAGGGAGACCCCATCGCTCATGGCGAGATGGATTGTCTGCGCAGCGCCGGCCGGCAGAAATCCTACCGCAATATGACGCTGTACACCTCTCTTAGCCCCTGCATGATGTGCACCGGCACGATCATTCAATTCGGAATTCCGCGCGTCGTCATCGGAGAAAATGAGACCTTCGGCGGCAATGAAGAGTTTCTGCGCTCGAAGGGGGTTGAGGTCATCGTCGCCGATGATGAGGACTGCAAGGCTCTCATGCAGCGCTTCATTGCAGAACAACCTCAATTGTGGGCCGAAGATATCGCGGAGGATTAGGGCATGAGTGATGACACTCTTGATGTCACTGGCGGTTGCTGTTGCGGCAAGGTCCGCTTCACGGCCACAAAAGTCCGGCCTACCGTATCGGAGTGCCATTGCACCATGTGCCGACGTCAATCAGGCCACCGATACGCCACAACCCAGACGAATACGGAAAATCTGGTGCTGGAAGGCGCCGGCAACATCACCTGGTTCGAGGGTTCCGCCTCGGCACAACGGGGCTTTTGCACGACCTGCGGCTCGCATCTTTTTTGGCGACCCGCCGAGCAGGATCATTACGCCATCCTTGCTGCAGCAATCGACGAGCCAAATGACCTGAAGATGGCACGGCATATTTTCGTGGCCGACAAGGGTGGCTATTACGAAATTGAGGATGGCAATCCGCAATATGCAGCGTCAGCCAGCGCGCAGGATTGATAAACTACAAAGGCTTTGGCTGCGCGCAGCGACAGTCCTTATGCAATCACATCAAGGCTGAAGTTTACTGCTAAGGTCAGCCTTCTCGCAGTCTCGCCTTAAGCCACAATATATTAGGAGTAGAGCGCTGGAACGCCGCCTCGCTGCCATACTAGCCGCCGATGTTGTTGGCTATTCAAAGCTCATGGGCGCCGATGAAACGGGGACGCTTGCAGCTCTGAAGGCTGTGCGCCTGCAGTTCATTGAACCCCTGGTCGCCGAACATAACGGCCGCATCGTCAAACTCCTGGGCGATGGCTTTCTGGTTGAATTTGCAAGTGTCGTGGACGCTGTAAACTGCGCTATGGCGTGGCAGCATGGCATCACAGAGCGTGAAGACGTGCCTCTCCTGAAATTTCGCATAGGCGTCAATCTCGGCGATATCATCATTGAAGACGGAGACATCTATGGCGACGGCGTCAACATCGCCGCACGCCTTGAGGGCATCGCTCCGACCGGCGGTCTGTGTATGTCATCGATTGCCCGGGAAGGCATCGGGAACCGCATCGATGCCGAGTTTATCGATACCGGCGAACAGTCGTTGAAGAACATAGATCAACCGGTTCGGGTATGGCGATGGGAGCCCGCATCAGCTAAGCAGACAGTCATGTCATCGCCGCTCACAGAGCATCCAGATCAGCCATCAATTGCCGTGTTGCCCTTCACCAACATGTCGGGCGATGCCGATCAGGAATATTTTTCCGACGGGCTCGCGGAAGACATCATCACTGAACTGTCCCGTTTCTCAGAGCTGTTCGTCATCGCCCGCAATTCCTCGTTCGTCTTCAAGGGCGATGCCGTCGATATCAAAGAGGCGGCCCGGAAGCTCGGCGTCCAGTATGTCGTCGAGGGCAGTGTCCGCAAAGCCGGCAACAGGGTTCGGGTCACCGCACAGCTCATTGACGCCAACACCGGATCACATTTGTGGGCCGAAAAATACGACCGCCTGCTCGAGGATATTTTTGAAGTTCAAGATGATGTCGTCCGCGCCATCGTCGCCGTGCTTCCCGGCCGCATTGCCGAAGCGGGTGCCGAGTGGAGCCGGCAAAAACCAACGGACAACCTGTCGGCCTTCGACCACCTTCTGCGTGGCAACCACGCCCTTGCCCGACGCGGCGATAACATCTCTCTAGCGATTGCATTCTACAGACAGGCCATCGAACTGGACGCCGAGTTTGCAGCCGCTTATGCCGGCATCGCGGTGGCCGAGGGCATGACCATCTGGGACCTCTCGACCTACGACGACAATCCGTTGCAGCGCGCTTATGAGTGCGGGAAAAAGGCGCTCGAACTCGATGCAAATGACTATCGTTCCCATGCCGCTTTTGGTGAAGCCATGCGACAGCTTGGCGAGCACTCGGTTTCTCGTCAGCATCTGGAACGGGCCAGGTCTCTTAATCCGAACAGCGCTCAGGTTCTCGGTTTCTGGGCCATGTTGCAGGCCTACACCGGCAATCCTCAAGGCGCGATCGAAACCTATCATCAGGCGATCCGGCTTGATCCGTTCAGCGTCGAAAACCTCCGCAAGGAAATTCTGGCGGAATCCTATTACATGCTGCGGCAGTATGAAAACGCCATAGACACGCTCAAGTCGATGCTGAAGCTGCCCATTTTCTATGTCCATCAGCAGATTGCCATCGCCTATGCGCAGCTCGGTGACATGGCCGCGAGCGAACGGCACATGGCAGAGTATCGCGCCTCGATACCGTCAAGTTACGACGAAATGCTGCTGTTTGAATCACACATAAGACTGTGCGCCCTTGAAGAGGATCGCGAGCACTGGCGCGAGGGTTACCGCCTCATCGGCCTGGATGTGTAGCAGCCTTCCGCTATTTCTCTGGACCGCGCTATAGATTTGCATCACACTTCATTGCTTCTTCTTCCAGAGTTCTGTGGAGGCACCTGATGGGTGAGCAGAAGCATATCGTCCTGACATCGCACCCGCCCAAAGGGGACTTGCGCCCGCCTGAAGTCGTTTGGGGTGCCCCCGATGCAAAAACCCGCGGGCCGGTGATCGGCAGCAACAACACACCCCAGCAACGAAATGTGATCGGTGTTCATTCAGGTGCATATGGGCTTTACCGGGCGCTTGCAATCGCCGCGGGCACCCTCGATCCGGTGCACAAGCCCGACCTCACGAACACCTCGCCAACGGACCAGATCGGCCCCTTTCCCCAATGGGCTCAGCCGGAGAAAATTGTCTCCATTGATCCATACGGCCATATGGTTGCTCAGGTGTTTGCCGAACAAATTGCAAGCGGCCTCGACATTCGGCCGACCATCGCCATTACAAAGGCGCGCATTCATCTGCCCGAGCTCCGCGAAGCCATCAGCGCCGGTCGGCTGACACCGGACAATGCCATTCTAAGTCCATCCGGCGAGGCCAGCGTCACCAAAGCCGCCATAGAACCCGTCTGGTATCTTCCCGGCATTGCCACCCGGCTTGGTGTCGACGAAGGCGAGCTTCGGCGCACCTTGTTTGAGTATACCGGCGGCATGTTTCCCGAGCTGGTGACCCGGGGAGACCTCAAGGTCTTTCTGCCGCCCATCGGCAACATCTCCATTTACATCCTGGGTGATCTCGAGGCGTTTTGGGATCCGGATCGACCTGTCGCTTGCCGGGTCCATGATGAGTGCAACGGCTCAGATGTATTCGGCTCGGATATTTGCACCTGCCGGCCCTATCTCATTCACGGCATAGAAGAATGCGTGAAGTCTGCCCAGGCTGGTGGCGCAGGCCTCATCGTTTACAATCGCAAGGAAGGCCGCGCGCTCGGCGAAGTGACAAAATTCCTCGTCTACAACGCCCGCAAGCGCAATCCCCTTGGTGACACAGCCGCCGCCTATTTTGAACGTACCGAGTGTGTCGCCGGTGTGCAGGACATGCGCTTTCAGGATCTGATGCCCGATGTCTTCAACTGGCTGGGCATCACGCGTATCGATCGTTTTGTCTCGATGAGCGACATGAAGCATGACGCCCTGGTTGCCCAGGGCATTGAGATTGGCGAGAGGGTACCCATTCCCGACGAATTGATCCCGCCGGATGCACGTGTCGAAATGGACGCGAAAAAGGCGGCAGGCTATTTCATCGACGAGACCGTCTCCAAACCAACTGACCTCACCGAGGCACAGGGGCGCGACCTTGACGATTACTGATACCAGACGGGCCGGTCCCTCCGTTGCGAGTATGATGACGCCGGAAGCCGTGCGCGACCGCTGCGCACAGATTTGTCAAAAAGGTCTGGCGGGTGATCTGGAACATTTCACTGTTCACCCGGAACGCTACACAGCAACGGCAGCGTTTGTTGCAGAAACCATCCGCCACAACTACCCAAGCCTTGAAATCCCCTATCACGCGCGCTGGCGCCATTTTATCGCTG
>JAJFHB010000424.1 GCA_021775795.1 Hyphomicrobiales bacterium
GAAACGCCACCTGCCCGGCCTGGCGGCGGGGTTTGGTTGCGATTGCGACAGAATTGATTGAACTGGCAGAGCCGGCCTCAAGGAGGCCGGCTCTGAATTCAGATTGTCAGACTGGTTGGGCGGATACTGCAGCGTCGCGGCGCCATTCGGACGACGGCATCCATGTGCCGCGATCCAGCCGTCGAGACGGCAAGCGGCGCGGCTGTGCCGAACCTTGCATCAAACGGCCCATGCCACCAAACGGATCGCGCAAGCACTGACCGTCATCAAGCACTTTCGGTGGAACACCCAGGGCTCTGGCCCAAGCTGTCCAGTAACTGGCGAGACAGTTGATGTCTTCTTTCACGCAGACTGGAACATGAAGGTCATGTTTTTCCGAATAAAGGCTCAAGCCAACCATAACATCGGCTGTTTCATTGTGCGCAAGAGCGCCCCACAGTACGACATCAGAGAAGTCTTCGTATGCGATCTCACGTGGCAGATGCGCAACCGCACCTTCACGACGTTCGAGCTTCAGCGCATCTGCGCCAAGCGTCACACGCCACTCAACTTCGACATCGGATTCATCATGGCTCTCATCAACGAGCGCGTATTGCGCGCCTTGATCATCCGGGCCGAAAAGCATTTCCTGTTCGATCCAGGCCGCACCGTTTTGCGGCCACGCAAGACCCTGCATATTTTTGTTCTCTGGCGAGGTCATTGTTTTTATCCCTTTTGACGCCATCCCTATATGCAAAATAGCGCGTAAGGTTTTTGATCCCCTTAAGAAGCTCGGTTAATTGTTTGTGTGTTTCCGAAGTTGAGAAGATCGTAAATAATTGCCTTCAATGCCGTTTCAATGAACGCCTGTGGCTGCTAGTAACCGCATGCATGCTGCGTTTGTCAGCAGATACGAAAAACCGGAATAGGCATGGACCAGAACAAACTGAATGATCAGGCCACACTCGCCCTGGCGCTGGCAAAGAAACATGGTGCTGATGCAGCCGATGCGCTGATTGTCGAAGGTGTCTCGCTGACAGCGGGTTGCCGCATGAGCGAAATGGAAGACATTGAACGCTCTGAAATGCGCGACATGGGTTTGCGGGTTTTTGTCGGCCAGGCCCAGGCTATCGTCTCGACCACTGACTTTGATGCGGACAAGCTCAGCGATCTGGCCGAACGCGCGGTTGCGATGGCGAAGGCCTCGCCACCCGACCCTCATTCCGGCCTGGCGGAAAAAGACCGACTTGCAGAGCACTGGCCTGATCTGGATCTTTTTGACGACACAGAGGTCTCGGCAGATGCCCTGCGGGAGATGGCGCGTGCGGCTGAAGATGCAGCCCTTGCACACGAAGGCATTACCAATTCACTGGGCGCACAGGCCAATGCCGGCTCCGCAGGCATCGTAATGGCAACCTCGACCGGCTTTGTCGGCAGCTACAAGAGTTCCGCCTTTTCGCTATCGTGCGCTGTGGTAGCAGGTGAAGGCACGGGCATGGAACGAGACTATGAGTTCAGCCGCGCACTTCACTTTGCCGACATGGATGCTGCAGAAGGCATCGGCGCTGAGGCAGCAGTTCGCACGCTCAAACGCCTCAATCCCAAGAAGGTAAAATCACAGACCGCCACCGTGGTTTATGATCCACGTGTCGCGCATTCGCTGCTTGGACATTTTGCCTCTGCCATCACCGGCACAGCCGTTGCGCGCGGCACCAGTTTCCTCAAGGACCGGCTTGGGGAACAGGTTTTTGCTACCGATGTCTCTATCATCGACGACCCGCATCAAACACGAGGTCTGCGCTCGAAACCGTTTGATGGGGAAGGTGTGAGTAATAAACAGATGCCCCTCATTGAAAATGGCGTCCTGCAGACTTGGCTGCTTGATACCCGCTCCGCCAACCAGTTGGGCCTGAAAACCACAGGTCATGCATCGCGGGGCACGACGTCACCACCAACTCCTTCCGCCACGAACCTTTACATGGCAGCCGGTTCAATCTCCCGCGAGGATCTGCTTGCAGGCATCAAGGACGGCTTCTATGTCACGGATCTTATCGGCATGGGCGTCAACGGAGTGACCGGCGATTACAGCCGCGGCGCTGCAGGTTTCTGGATTGAAAACGGAGAGCTCACTTTCCCGGTCAGCGAAGTCACCATCGCCGGCAACCTCAAGGACATGTACATGAACATCCGGGCAGCCGATGACCTGGAGTTTCGTTATGGCGTAAACGCCCCTACTCTGTGCATTGAAGGAATGACACTTGCTGGCGCCTGAAGCCGATAGTCTGCGCAACGATCACACGCTTCTTCTCGATGCGGTGCGCGAGGCCGGTGAGCACGCACGCAATTATTTCGAAGCGGGTGTCGAGCACTGGCAAAAAACGGATGGCACACCGGTCAGCCAGGCTGATCTTGAGGTTGATGCTTTGTTGCGAAATCGTCTCCTGGCGGACCGTCCCGGGTACGGCTGGTTGTCGGAAGAGACAAAAGATGACAGTTCCCGGCTGTCACGATCGAGAGTCTGGATTGTCGACCCCATAGATGGAACCCGCGCTTTCCTGCGTGGCCAGCCGCACTGGACGATTTGTGCGGCACTTGTCGAAAACGGGCGTCCGGTACTTGCAGCAGTGTTCAATCCGGCGACCGATGAATTTTTCGAAGCAGCCGAGGGTGAAGGCGCCCTGTGCAATGGCGACAGCATCAGAGTATCGTCACGCACCCAACTGGAAGGCTGCGCCATGCTCATGCACCAATCTGTTGTAGAGCGTAAGGACTGGCCGACAAAATGGCCGACGATGAAAACAGCCACACGCAATTCCATGGCCTATCGGGTGAGTTTGGTTGCGGCGGGGATGTTTGATGCCACGTTGGCAATCAGCGCCAAAAGCGAATGGGATCTTGCCGCTGCTGACCTGATCGTGCGCGAGGCCGGCGGCAGGGTGTCTGACCACGATGGCACCTCGTTCGCCTACAACCAGAAAGACATTCGACTGCCCAATGTTCTGGCGGCGGGCCCAGCACTCTATGATCAATTGCTTGATCGCACCCGCCAGCGCGGTAAAAAGCCGAATGACGACAGGAACGATTGAAAAAGGACACTTTTCATGAGCGAAACTGAAGCGCCCCAGCTTCCGCATCTGGTTTTTGGCGGCGAGCTGACTTCCCTTGATGATGTAAATTTCAAAGACTTCAATGCCCTGGACATTGTTGGCATCTATCCCAATCACGCGGAAGCCTACGATGCCTGGCGGGACGCCGCGCAGCGCACGGTGGACAATGCCCACATGCGTTACTTCATCGTCCACATCCACCGGCTCATGGATCCGGAAACAGACACGGCAACGGATTTTCCTGAGCACTAAGATCTGTTGAGGTCAGGCGTTATGTTTCTGTTCAGCCCTGCTGACGCAGCTGCACCTGACGCTTGAGGGATGCCTCGGCAGAGATGTAGGCTTCCTGGCGTTCCACATTCCAGTATCGCAAAAGCTCAAGCGGGATCGGGTTGCCTGTGGTTGCACAGCGCACAAAATCACCCGGCTTTTTCACCTGATAATCATTGTCCTGATAGACAAGCTGCGCTTCGTTGCGGGCGGAGAAATCGCGCTCAATTCTGTTCATCATCGAAATCGGCCTTCAAACGGGTGATCTGCTCTAAATAAAGCCTCGCGCCAGCAAGTGCAATCTGAGATCTCGGGCAATGCTCTAGAAGAGGTCACCCTGGCCGCTCTTACCCGGCTCCTTGGCAACCGGTTTTGTCCGTGGCTTCGCAGCCGTTGTCGGGCCCGGTGCTCCCTCAATCCGCGCAGCAGCGCGACCGTCATGAAATTCCAGCACCACGTCCAGCCCGGCGGTTGCATCCGTGGCCGAGCGCACCGGCTTTTCATCCGGTCCGATGATGAGGGCATAGCCCCGGTTGAGCACGGACCTGTAGCCAAGGCTTGCAAGCAGCTTGCCGTGGGAGGTCAGGGCCGCGCGCCGTTGCGTCAGTGCGCGGCCGAATGCTGGCGATGCCCGGCCATGGAGCTTTTGCAGTTCAGATTGAAATCTTTGCACCTGCGCCTGCAGGGGAGCCGGCACCAGCCGTGCTGCAGCTTGCATCTTCCGGGCACGAGCGCCTTGGGTGTTTGCACGAAGCGCCAGCGGCAGACGTCCGCCCAACGCGCGCAGTTGCTGTTTCGGCAGAGCCGTCAGGTCTGCAATGTTCGGCAGCCTTGCTGAATAGGTATCAAGTTTCTGGCGCGGCAGAGCGAGCAGTTCTTCAGGCCTGGGCAGGCCACGTGCTGCGGCACGAAGGGCTGAGCGCCCCTGCTCCATGACCCGCCAAAGACCACGCGATTTGCGGCCCGCCAGATCACCGATAAAGGCGACGAGGTCAGCGCGCACCGGCACGGCCAGCTCGGCTGCAGCCGTCGGTGTCGGGGCGCGTTCGTCAGCAACATAATCAATCAGCGTCCAGTCGGTTTCGTGGCCGACCGCCGAAATCAACGGAATTTCGCTGGCGGCGGCTGCACGCACGACTTCTTCTTCGTTGAAGCCCCATAGATCTTCAAGACTGCCGCCGCCTCTCGCTACGATAATCAGGTCAGGCCGCGGCAGGTCTTCACTGCCCTCCAGGGCATTTAGACCTCTGATGCCTGCAGCAACCTCGCCAGCACTTTTCTCGCCCTGGACGCGAACCGGCCAGACCAGCACCCGGGTTGGAAAGCGATCATGCAAACGGTGCATGATGTCGCGGATAACAGCACCTGTCGGCGAGGTCACCACGCCAATGACCCGGGGCAGATAGGGAATGGCCTGTTTTCGGGTATCGTCAAACAGACCCTCGGCGGCCAGCTTCTTTCGTCTTTCTTCAAGCAGCGCCATCAGCGCCCCAAGGCCCGCTGGCTCCATGCTGTCGATGATCAGCTGATACTTCGACTGACCGGGATAGGTGGTCAGTTTGCCCGTTACGATCACTTCAAGGCCCTGCTCAGGCTGAATGCGCAGTCCCTTCGCAACTCCTTTCCAGATGACAGATGCAAGCACTGCCTTGTCATCTTTCAAATCGAGATAGACATGACCGGAGCCCGGGCGGCTGACGCGCCCGAGTTCGCCCCGTACCCTGACGTGACCGTAAGTGTCTTCGACGGTTCGGCGCAGGGCCGACGAAATCTCGCTGACTGTGTATTCAGCCACATTTGCGACCGCCCCGCCGGTTGATTGCGAGCTTTCCTGGTCGAAGGGCCAGTCTGTTGACATGATGTTCGAATCCCGTTTCGGTTCGGCTCATCAAATGCCACAATAAGCGAGCCCGCAAGCACTGATTTTGGCGCTGCGGCAGCACAGCCAACGGCCTGGAAAGCGTACACTATGAAAGTTCTTGTAATCGGCTCAGGTGGACGCGAGCACGCTCTGTGCTGGGGCATCGCAAAGAGCCCCGATCTGGAAAAACTCTATTGTGCCCCGGGCAACGGCGGCATTGCAGCAGTTGCTGATTGTGTCGATCTGGATGCAAGCCATCACGGGGAGATCATAGAATTCTGCCGTGACAATGACATCGGCCTGGTCGTGGTCGGACCCGAAGTCCCACTGGTTGAGGGGTTGGCGGATGCACTGGTTGCCGCTGGCATCGACACGTTCGGGCCAAGTGCCGCCGCGGCCCGGTTAGAGGGTTCCAAAAGCTTTACCAAGGAACTTTGCGCCGCCCACAACATACCAACCGCTGCCTTTGGGCGCTTCAGTGATGCCGCAAGCGCGAAAGTTTATGTGGAAACACAAGGCGCCCCCATTGTGGTGAAAGCAGACGGCCTTGCGGCGGGAAAAGGGGTGATTGTTGCTCAAACCATCGCGGAAGCTCAGGCCGCTATTGATGATTGTTTCAGTGGAGCCTTTGGTGATGCCGGGGCTGAGGTGGTGATCGAGGAAATGCTGGTCGGCGAAGAAGCAAGCTTCTTTGCGCTCTCCGATGGGAAGACCGTCAGACCGCTGGCCACCGCTCAGGATCACAAACGGGTCGGCGATGGCGACACGGGCCCCAACACCGGTGGAATGGGCGCCTATTCACCGGCGCCGGTGATGAGTGACTCTCTTTGTGCCCGCACCATGACGGAAATCATCGAACCCACAGTCGCCGCGTTGGCGGCGGCAGGCACACCTTACAAGGGTGTGCTCTTTGCCGGCTTGATGATCACGGCCAAAGGTCCAGAGCTTATCGAATATAATGTCCGTTTCGGCGATCCCGAATGCCAGGTCCTTGTTATGCGCCTTAAGTCCGACTTGCTGGGCATGCTTGCCGCAACCGCCCGGGGGACACTGGCTTCCTGTCCAATCGAGTGGGACGAAGCCCCGGCATTGACCGTGGTCATGGCGAACAGAGGTTACCCTGGCTCATATAAAAAGGGCAGCGTCATCGGCAACCTGGAAGAAGCTGGCGATGAGCCGGGCGTCCACATTTTTCATGCCGGGACCGCATGCCAAAAGGACACAATCGTTGCGATCGGCGGCCGCGTCCTGAACGTTACGGCGAAGGGAGACAGCGTTTCAGCAGCGCGCTCAAAAGCCTATGATGCCGCTGCCAAGCTGGACTGGCCCCGGGGCTTTTGCCGTTCCGACATCGGCTGGCGTGCGGTGCAGCGGGAGCAGGACACAGCATAGTCTGGAGTGTGTTCCAGGTAGATTGGACGGTAGTGATGGACCTCTTTCCCGGCTTTGAAACGAAAGTCATCGACACGATCGGCGCCAATTTGTTTTTGCGCATCGGCGGTTCAGGTCCACCACTTGTGCTCCTGCATGGATATCCACAGACGCATGTCATGTGGCACCGGATTGCCCCTGCCCTGGCCCAGCACTTCACGCTCATTCTGCCTGATCTGCGCGGCTATGGCCAAAGCTCCTGCCCGCCGAATGATGAGGACAATTTCACCTATTCAAAACGCGCCATGGCACAGGATGTGGTACGGGCCATGGGTGAACTGGGATATACGCTGTTTCGCGTTGCAGGGCATGATCGAGGCGGGCGCGTTGCCTACAGGCTGGCTCTCGACTGGCCGGAGCGGGTGGAGAGGCTTGTGGTTCTCGACATCGTGCCAACTCATTCCATGTGGAACAATTTCACCGTCAAAATGGCGATGAAAACCTATCACTGGCTGTTTCTCGCACAACCCTCACCGCTGCCCGAAACTTTGCTGGAGCGCGCGCCAATCACCTACCAGGACTTCACCATGGCGAGCTGGACGAAGTCACGGGATCTCAGCGCTTTCGCACCGGAAGCACTCGATGCTTATCACCGGTTTTTTGTCGAGTCCCACCACATCAAGGCAACGTGTGATGACTACCGGGCCGGACAAACCTACGACCTGCATGCAGACACGGCCGATTTCGAAGCGAAAAAGAAGATTACGTGTCCTGTGTTGAGCGTGTGGGGTGAGACCGGCTTTCCCGGAGAAACATCTGATCCACTTGGGATCTGGCGTGAATGGGCAAGCAACGTGACCGGACTGGCCATCGACAGCGGCCATTTCGTCGCTGAAGAAAATCCCAAGGCGACCCTGGAGGCAATGTTGCCGTTCCTCTTGCAGGACACAGACTGACATGCTGATCTGCATGCCCAGCGAGCAGAATTCAAAAGTTGAGGAAACAAGACCCGCATGAGCGAACAAGCCATTGATCGTCAAAAGGAGTTTTCCGGCACACGCCCCGTGGCCGAGGGTTACGAACTCAATGCAGGAGCGCTCACGGAGTACATGCGTGAGCATGTCGACGGATTTGAAGGGCCACTTTCGGTA
>JAJFHB010000425.1 GCA_021775795.1 Hyphomicrobiales bacterium
AACGACACCCTTATCGACCGCATGGTTGCGGGCACACAGACACAAGCCGATGGCCGAACCATTCAGGAGTTGGAACGCCTCCGGGATGGCTGTCTCGTTGACATCATGCGCACCTTGCAACGGCACAAAATCGCCTCTGGACTGACACTTGCCCGGGACGAGCAAAGGCGCCATGACAGCACCCGGCCCACGCCATGGTCCAAAGACCAGGAAATCGAAGCTCCGTTGTCTCTCTATCGAACGCTCGTTCCACCCGACGGCAGACTTGCCAGTGGTCACATCGCAGAGAGCTTTGCCGTACAGGCGTTTGGCGAAACAACCCAGGCTCTTCTGCAGTATGCAGGCATCGATATCGGCGCTGACGGCGTCGCTGGATCTTACCTGACGGTGTCGTCTCATTTTTCAACAGCGGATGCGCTGTCTGGAAACATGATCCGCGTCTCGACACGTCTCCTTGGTCACACGGAAACTGACATTCATCTGCTGCACGAAATGTATGCAGGCGATGGCAAAACGCTTTTGTGTGTCTCAGAGCAGCGTCTGTCGTCCGTTTCGGGTGAAGACGGTGCACCGAGCCCGATGGAAGCACACGTACTTGAAGCCCTTGCTGCGGTTCACACAGCACATTCATCACTTGGCGCCTCAGAATATGCGGGCCGCTGGGTGAAAGCTTGAACATCCAGAGGAGCAAACGATGAGTGACACACCACAGCGCGTAATCGTAACGGCTGCCGGAGCCGGCATCGGCAAACGGATCGCTGAACGTTTTGCCGAACAGGGCGCACTGGTACACGCAAGTGACGTCGACGCGCAGGCAATCGGCTCGGCCTTTACAGGCAATGACGGGATTACGGCAACGTGTCTGGATGCCACCGATGAGGCTTCGGTCAATGAGTGGATCGATACGGCACTTTCAGACATGGGCGGCGTTGATGTCATGGTGAACTGTGCCGGGATCGCAGGGCCCACCGCCCCGCTTGATGAAATGGACTTTGGCGAATGGCAGCGCTGTCTCTCCGTTAATCTGGACGGTCAGTTTTTATGTTCAAAGCGCGTCATCCCGGCAATGAAAAAACAGGGCCAGGGCTTGATCGTGAACTTTTCATCGACCGCAGGTCTCTTCGGATTTCCCCGGCGTGCGCCCTATTGCACGGCAAAATGGGGGGTCATCGGTTTCACCAAGACACTTGCAGCGGAACTCGGTGAGTTTGGCATCCGCGCCAACGCCATTTGCCCCGGTCCCGTCGACGGCGACCGCATGGACCGGGTGATTGCCGCAGAAGCTGCAAAGACCGGCCTTAGTGAAGATGATGTTCGCGCCCACTCGGTTGCAAGCGTTTCTCTCGGGAAGTTCGTCACCGCAGATGACATGGCCGACATGGTGCTGTTTCTCGCATCACCCGGTGGCGCCATGGTTTCCGGCCAGGCGATACCCGTTGACGGCCACACCCAGTCAGTCTGAGCATACTTGCAAAACAGGAACCGGCCCATGAATTTCGAGTACTCCGAAGAGCAGCGCATGCTCATCGACATGGCCAGAAGCTTTGTCGAGAAAGAACTTTATCCCCACGAGGAGGAAGTTGAGCGCACCGGCGAGTTGCGTCGGGATCTGTATGAGGAGATCAAGCAAAAGGCCATCAATGCCGGGCTCTACGCGGCCAACATGCCGGCGGAAGTCGGCGGTGGCGGTCTCGACACGCTGTCCTGGGTGCTTTTGGAAAAAGAACTCGGACGCGCCAACTACGCGCTGCATTTCACCTGCGTCTTCCGCCCATCAAACATTCTCATGGCCTGCACGGACGAACAGGCAGAGCGTTATCTGCACCCGGTCATCAGCGGCGAACGCTCAGACTGTCTGGCGATGACAGAACCGGGTGCTGGTTCTGATGTGCGCTCCATGAAAACCAGCGCGGTGCGCGATGGTGATGACTGGATCATCAACGGCTCCAAGCATTTTATCAGCCATGCGGACTTTGCTGATTTTGTCATTCTGTTTGCGGCAAGTGGAGAAGAAGACACCCCACGGGGACCGAAGAAGAAAATCACGGCCTTTCTGGTCGACATGGGCACACCAGGCTTCACCGTGCGCGAGGGTTATCGCAACGTCTCGCATCGCGGCTACAAAAACTTCATCCTCGAGTTTGATGATTGCCGCCTCCCCTCGACGCAGGTCCTCGGCGAACCGGATCAGGGCTTTGCTGTCGCCAACACCTGGCTTTTCGCTACTCGGCTGCAGGTCGCGGCGAATTCTATCGGCCGTGCCGAACGGGCCCTTGACCTGGCACTGGACTGGTCGGCCAACAGAAAACAGTTCGGCCAGCAGATCTCCAAGTTTCAGGGCGTTTCCTTCAAACTTGCGGACATGGCGCTGCAACTCAAAGCCTCCGAGCTTCTTACCCTCAATGCGGCCTGGAAAAATGACCAGGGCACAATGACCGATGCGGATGCCGCGATGGCGAAACTGCATGCCACAGAGATGCTGGCCATGGTTGCCGACGAGGCGATACAGATCCACGGCGGCATGGGGCTGATGGACGAACTGCCCCTTGAACGCATTTGGCGGGACCACCGGGTTGAGCGCATCTGGGAGGGCACGAGCGAAATCCAGCGCCATATCATTTCGCGCTCCATGCTGCGCCCCATCGGCGGTTGATGCAGAAAGGCCACGGCTCATGGATGCACAACCGGACATGATCGCCGCGCGTTCGCAGCGCCTCCTGCGTCTTCTCGGCCCCAAATCCATTGCCGTGATTGGCGGCAAGGAAGCCTCGCGCGTTGTCTTTCAATGCCAGAAGCTTGGCTTTGAAGGACCGATCTGGCCAATCAGCCACTCGCGCGAAGAAATCCACGGGCTTCCCTGTTTCAAGAACCTGCAGGACCTGCCGGAAGCGCCGGATGCAACCTTCATCGCCATCCCGCGCGAGCCAACCATCGAGGCCGTTCGCACCTTGCGGGAGATGGGTGCTGGCGGCGCCATCTGTTACGCCTCCGGATTTTCGGAATCAGGCGAAGACGGCGGAACCCTTCAAACGTCACTGGTGGACGCTGCCGGTGATATGCCGATCATCGGCCCGAATTGCTACGGCGCCCTCAATATGCTTGAGCGCGCAGCCTTGTGGCCTGACGTTCATGGTGGCACTCCGTGTGAAAAAGGTGTCGCAATCCTCACCCAAAGCGGCAATATGGGGATCAACTTCACAATGCAGCAACGGGCCATGCCCCTTGCGTATCTACTGTCTCTAGGCAATCAGGCCGCAATTTCAGTGAACGATTGCCTGGAAGCCCTCCTCGAAGACCCGCGCGTCACTGCCATCGGCCTCCACATCGAAGGGGTAGACGACATTGCACGCTTCTCCAGAAACGCTATGGTGGCACTTGAGAGAGGCGTTCCCATCGTTGCCTTCAAAACTGGGCGCTCGGAAAAAGGCGCGCAGGCAACGGTCAGCCATACATCCACTCTTTCAGGCTCCGACAAACTGTACGACGCCCTTTTCGAGCGCTATGGCATCGCACGGGTCCACTCCGTACCTGCCTTCATCGAAACCCTGAAACTGCTATCGCTTTTTGGCTCTCTTCCCGGCAACGCTATTGCATCGCTGAGTTGCTCGGGCGGCGAGGCATCATTGATGGCAGATCGGGCGGAAGAGCACGGCCTCGTGTTCCCCGATCTTGAGGAAGGCCACGCCGAACGCGTGCGCGAAACGCTCAACGAATTCGTCAACATCGCCAATCCTCTGGATTATCACACCTTCATCTGGGGATATCGTGACAAGGTCAGAGCAACATTCTCCGCCATGCTTTCGGGCAAATTCGATCTGACGCTCCTGGTGCTGGACTTTCCGCACACTGAAGACAGGAACGATGAAGAATGGATCATGACGCTCGAGGAATTCATCGCCGCGTCGAAAGAAAATGATGCCCGCGCCGCCGTGCTCGCCACCCTGCCGGAGAATTTTCCCGTAGAAACCGCACGCTGGCTGATGGAACAGGGTGTCCTTTCCTTCTGCGGTGTCGAAGAGGCAATGACCGCAATTGCCGCCGCCGCCTTCATCGGCTCCTGCCAGGCAGCAAGAGCAACGCAACCCCTCGCCGCAACTACGGCTTTGGAGGGAAAGCCACGCACACTTGACGAATGGCGCAGCAAACTGCTGCTCAAGGCCGCAGACGTTGTGGTGCCAAACGGCAAACGCGTGTCTGCTAAGAATGCAGCGGAAGCTGCAACTGCCATTGGTTACCCGGTCGTCGTCAAGGCGGTCAGCGACAGCCTTGCCCACAAGAGCGAAGCAGGCGCTGTCGTACTCAACCTGAAATCTGATGCTGAAGTCGCTGCAGCAGCAGAGAGGCTTTCGAAAATCGCTCCCGACCTGCTTGTGGAAGGCATGGTGGATGATGGTGTTGCAGAGCTTCTGATCGGCCTTTCACGCGACGAGCAATTCGGCCTTCATGTTGTGGTTGGCGCCGGCGGCACCATGGTAGAACTGCTCAGGGACACAAAGATCATACTGCTGCCCGCATCACGCGATGAAATCGCCGACGCCGTGATGTCCCTGCGCTGCTATCCTCTACTCGAAGGCTGGCGCGGCAAGCCTGAAGCAGATACGGATGGTGTGATCGATACCGTGATGAAAGTCTGCCGCTTTGCAGCGACCCACGCCTCGAGCCTTGCAGAGCTCGACATAAATCCGCTCATCGTCCGGCCGAAAGGCAAAGGCGCAATCGCCGCGGATGCCCTGATCAGTCTTGTGGAAGGAGAATAAGGATGACCGATAGTCTCAACGTAGTTCGCAATGGCCGCGTTCTCGAAGTGACACTCAACCGGCCAAAGGCAAACGCCATCGACAATGCAACAAGCCGCGCTCTGGGTGACGCCTTTGCAGAGTATCGTGACGACCCGGATCTGCGGTGTGCCATTCTCACCGGAGCAGGTGATCGTTTTTTCTCCGCCGGCTGGGATCTGAAAGCCGCCAATGAAGGCGAAGTGGACGCCTCAGACTTTGGTGTTGGCGGCTTTGCCGGCATTACCGAGATGCATGATCTCAACAAGCCGGTGATCGCCGCCCTCAACGGCATGGCCGTTGGCGGTGGTTTTGAACTCGCCCTTTGCTGCGACATGATCCTTGCTGCCGAGCATGCAGAGGTGTTCCTTGCAGAGGTTCTCTCCGGCATTCTGGCCGACGCCGGCAGCTATCGCCTGCACCGCATGATCCCCCACCATATTGCCATGGAAATGCTCATGACCGGCCGGCGTATGGGGGCTGAAGAAGCCCACAAGTGGGGCCTCGTGAACGAGGTTCTGCCCGCAGACAAGCTTATGGAGCGCGCTCGCGAACTGGCGGAAAGCGTCGCCAACGGCCCACCACTCGTCTATCAGGCAATCAAGGACATTGTCCGCTCCACGTCGGCCATGACCATTCCCGAATGCTATGCCTATACGGCTTCGGGCGCCTGCGAGACGTATAACCGGCAGCAGGCCTCAGACGACATGCGCGAGGGTGCTGCAGCCTTTGCTGAAGGCCGGACACCGGAGTGGAAAGGCAAGTAGAGCAGCGGCCACGTCACCCGCGTTGCAGCAAAAGCCGGAGATCGGACATGCGCAAGCTTCAATCCCAGGGCGTGCATCACATAACGCTTGTCGGTGCTGACCGTCAGACCTCGATTGATTTTTGGGAGGGCGTGCTCGGCATGCCTTTCGTGTTTGAACAGCCGAACCTCGACGACCCGGACGTCAATCATCTCTATTTCGATCCCGGTGACGGCCGCCTCATCACCATTTTCACCAGCGAGGACCGCAAGCCCGACAGCACCGCCAATCCCCAGGATATTGGCCATGTGCACCATCTTGCCTTCGCAGTGTCACGGGCTACCTACTCCCTTGCTGCGCAAAGGCTGAAGCAGCGCGGCATCGCGAGTACCGGTGAAATAGACCGCGGCTTTATGGATTCGATCTATTTCCGTGACCCACTGGGTCAATTGATC
>JAJFHB010000426.1 GCA_021775795.1 Hyphomicrobiales bacterium
CGGATGTGGGCTGACCCTTAATGTAGGCCTCGTCTTTGACCGCGACCGGGATGCCTTCCAGGGCCCGTAAACGGCCATCCGTCTTGGCATAACGGGCTTCCGCCTTCCTCGCCGCCTTGCGGGCTTCATCGAAGAAAGTGAAGGGAAAAGCATTGACCGTGGGCTCGACCTGTTCGGCACGCGAGATCAGCGCATCAAGCAGTTCCACAGGTGACAGCGAACGGTCACGAAAGCGCCGCAGCGCTTCCGAGGCGGTCATGTAGCAAAGATCCAGATCACTCATAGGGAATTACTCCAGCGCGGTGTGTCAGCCCGAAAGGGCATCGGCGATAGCGTGCAGGGCAAGCAAACTATCGCGTGAATAACGGGTGTTTTGAAAGTCCGGCCATGTCGATAGCTTGACCGCCACCATGTCATGATCCGGGTCGATATATATGAGCTGCCCGAACACACCGCGCGCCATATAGGCCCGGTTCGTCGGCGATTCGATCCAGAACTGATTTCTGTAAGCACCGTCGGGAAGCGCAGCATTGTAGGGCTCGCCAAAAACCGAGTGGTCCCCTTCGTGGCACTGGGCAATCCATTCAGCGGGAACGATCTGCCGGCCGTTGAAATGGCCCATCTGCAGATGCACCAGGCCGAAGCGGGCATAATCACGCAGGGTTGCATTCAGGCCGCCGGACGCGAGCGCATAACCAGCGCTATCAACCGTAAAGTCTGCATTCTCCTCAGCGCCCATCTTGGACCAGAGGCGCGTGCTCAGGAGCTCGGACAGGGTCATGCCCGTTACCCGCTCCATGCAGAAGGCCATGACGTCGCTTTCGATTGAGCGATACTGGAACTTGCCACCATGATCGCGATCCTTCGCAACGCCGCGAATAAGGTCAAAGGTGCAATTCGGCTCGTAGTCTTCAGGTTGGCGCTTCCATCCAGAGGCAAAGTCAAACTTGGCAATGTCGGATTCCGGGTCCGTGTAGTCTTCGGAAAACTTGATGCCGGATCGCATATCCATGACCTGCCCGAGTGTGGCGTCGCGGTAGCCGCACTCGGCAAACTCCGGCACATACTCCTGAACCGGAGCGTCAGGATCAAGCGCACCCTCGCCAATCAGGATGCCGGCGACGGTCGCGCAAACTGACTTGCTCATCGACTGGGACAGATGGCGCGTGCGCTCAGTCATGCCATTGTAGTAGCGCTCGAAAACCACGTGCCCCTGATGCACGACGATCATGCCGTCCGTATAGGTCTCCTCCAGATGGCCCCCTATCGTCTGCTCTTCACCTTCTGAATCCGTGAAAGCAAGCGGCTCCAGGCCGGCAGGCGCACCCGGCAGATTTGATACAGGCCCATCGCCACGGTGGACGCAGGCCGTAGGGAGGATCTCCCTCACATGCTGGAAGCTCCAGCGGTTGAACGGCGGCCGGTCCCAGTTTGCAAGAGTGACGCGGTGTCCAGGCAGGGGCGGCGCGCCACGCATTATGGCTGGTCGTTTGTCGGCATTGCGATATGAGGTCATGGGGTAAGACGATGTCCAATATAAGCGGTTGATCTGGCAGGCAAGTCTTCAGCCAATATTGGATCATTCGAAGCGAGGTGACTACCCCGCTAAGGGTATGTCGTCGCGGAAACTGTCGTGCGACGTTTCAGTGTAGGATTTTGTCGGCAATGAGGAGACAAACCCATGGGCGCGGGAAAAGTAACTGTCGCAGCAACGCAGATGCCTTGCAGTTGGGATACGGATGACAATATCGCGCGTGCGGAAGCCCTTGTCAGAAGCGCTGCAAAGGAAGGCGCAAACATCGTTCTGCTTCAGGAGCTGTTCGCGACCCCCTACTTCTGTGCCGAGCAGAAGCAGGAATTTTTTGCCCTTGCCCAGCCGTTCGACAAGCATCCGATGCTTGCGCACTTCTCCTCTGTGGCGCGCGAGCTAGGAGTGGTTCTTCCAGTCAGCTTTTTTGAGCGCGCCAACAACGCCTATTTCAATGCGCTGGCAATCATCGATACAGACGGCACCATTCTTGGGAAGTACCGCAAAAGCCACATTCCCGATGGAGGCGGGTACGAAGAGAAGTTCTACTTTAATCC
This sequence comes from Hyphomicrobiales bacterium, assembly GCA_021775795.1. GTDB lineage: Bacteria > Pseudomonadota > Alphaproteobacteria > Rhizobiales > JAJFHB01 > JAJFHB01. Next base: position 2,086 of record JAJFHB010000426.1, read on the forward strand.
GGGCAACACCGGGTTTCAGGTCTGGGACACTGAATTCGGCCGCATAGGCGCCGGCATATGCTGGGACCAGTGGTATCCCGAATGCGCCCGCGCCATGGCCCTCCAAGGCGCTGACATTTTGTTGTATCCAACCGCAATTGGAAACGAACCGGCCAACCATTCCCACGATTCATCCGCCCATTGGCAACGGGCAATGCAAGGACATGCGGCGTCAAACATGGTCGTGGTTGCAGCCTCCAACCGTATCGGCACGGAAACTTCCGGTGTCGGCAGCATGACGTTTTATGGCTCGTCCTTCGTCACCGACGAGACCGGGGCAAAGGTGGCTGAAGCCTCACGGGACGAAGAATGTATCATCACGGCCAGCTTCGATCTGGAAGCCATACGTCTCCGGCGCGCGGCGTGGGGCTTCTTCCGGGACCGGCGTCCGGACTTGTACGGTACGGTTATGACGCTGGATGCCGGCGCGGCCTAAGAAGTTGATTTGGAACCATAGTCCCGGCGGGCCGCGTCTTCGCTGATCAATCCGTCGCGCAAGTCGCGCTCGACGTCCTGACCGGGGCGATCTCTCACTTCACCCAAACCGCCACCGCCGGGCATTTCAAGTATCAGGCTGTCACCGGCAGGGATTGTCTGCCGGCCCTTGGCCCGAAGCGGGCCGCCATCCCTCAGACGAACCGCACCGGTTGCAGCATCTCCCCCACCGAAACGGCCACGAGCGGGATGGGTGACCCGATCAGACATGGCAGAAATGGCAAAAGGCGCGCCTTGCGCATGGGCAATCTCCATGGTCTGCCCAAGCCCGCCACGATAACGCCCGGGACCGCCACTGTCAGGGCGGTATTCTTTCCGCCAGACCACGATCGGGGCAATGGTTTCGTTGATTTCCACCGGCGTGTTGCGAACGCCTGATGGAAAGGCTGTCGCCGACAAGCCATCCCGCCCGGGCCTTGCGCCTGCACCGCCTGAGTGAAAGATGTTGATGGCAAAGGGTGTTGCATCACCGTAATCAGCATCGCCCACCAGGCCGTGACCGCCCAGCAAAACAGGATTCCAGAGAGAAGAAGAGCCTTCCGCCGGCACCCGGTCCGGCAGCGCATGGCCAAGACAACCCAGGACCACATCGGGCAGCATCTGGCCAATCACGTGACGGGCACTGACAGCGCAGGGGCGCGGGGCATTGACGATCGAGCCCTCAGGTGCGGTGACGACAATCGGCGCCAGCGAACCGGCGTTGTTGGGCACTGACGATCCGACAATACAGCGTACGCCAAAAGAGGCGTAGGCCTGCGTATAGGTCAGTGGCACATTGATGCCGTAGGACGAGACCGGCGAGGTGCCGGTAAAGTCGATGGCGATGCCTTCATTGCCGATGGTCATTCGGGCGACGAGATCGACCGGCTTGTCATAGCCATCACAACGCATGGCATATTCATAGACACCCTGCGGCAGTTCGCGGATCTCTGCGAGCATGGCTGCGTGCGAGTTTTCGATGATGTAGTCCGCCATGTCATCGAGATCGGCAAGGCCGAATTCCTGCATCGTCGCCACCAGACGGCGGCAGCCGATATCATTGCAGGCGGCCAAGGCATGGAGGTCACCTTCCACGGGCAACGGTTCGCGTACGTTGACCTGCAGGATACTCATCAGGTGCGTGTTGAGCACACCGCGCTGGAACAGCGGCATGATGGGAATGTTGATGCCTTCCTCATAGACCTGCCGTCCGTCGGGACCAAAACCAATACCGCCGACGTCGGCAACGTGGCTGGTGGAGGCGAAGAAGGCGACAAGCTGACCGTCCAGGAACGTCGGCGTGAGCACTGTAAAATCGTTGAGGTGGCCTGTACCCTTCCAGGGATCATTGGTGATGAAGACATCTCCGGGCGCCATGCCCTGAATGTCCAGTTCATCGAGGAAAAATCCGACAGACGCGGCCATGGCGTTGACATGGCCGGGCGTGCCGGTGACTGCCTGCGCCAGCATGCGGCCTTTCAGATCGAAGACACCGGCAGACAGATCTCCCGCCTCGCGAACCGTATTTGAGAAGGCTGTGCGAATCAGGGTCTGCGCCTGCTCCTCGACAACCGAGATCAGCCGGTTCCAGAGAACCTGACGGTCAATTTCCGATAGGTTGTTCGACGAAGACATGATGCGTCTGATCCTCAAGATTGAACCGATTGGCCATCGGGCTCACGCTCAATATAGAGCCGCCTGCGCTCATTCAACTTAGCGCATTCACTGAGAGGACTGTAGCTTTGTGTTCGTGACAATGAGCATCGCAAAA
>JAJFHB010000427.1 GCA_021775795.1 Hyphomicrobiales bacterium
TCAATGGGATTGAGATCTGCACGCTGGATATTCTCGATGAGAGCTATTTCCAACGCTTCACCATCACTGAATTCCCTGATGATTACAGGTACTTCGTAAAGGCCGGCCTTTTGTGATGCCCGCCAGCGCCTCTCGCCCGCAACAATCTCATAGGCATTCGTCTCACCTGCCACTGGGCGAACAACGATTGGCTGCAACATCCCCTTTTCACGAATGGATACGGTGAGATCCGCCAGATCCTGTTCGGAAAAGCTCCGACGTGGATTGCGCGGATTGGCGACAATAAACTCCACCGGCATGTGGCGCAGGGTGCGCACGTCCTGGACAACACCTTCTTCGGTGAAATCATCACCGATTAAGGCGGCCAAGCCGCGGCCCAGTCGTTTCTTTGCTTGTTCTTGTGCCATGTCAGGGTCCTGGCTCACAGTAGGGTTCATTCCGGTAGTGTTATAATATTCGACCGGTTCGGCCGTTGCTTTTTCAATTGCCATGGTCAGGCTGCACGCAACTGGCGTTCGCGCCTGATAACTTCCGATGCAAGATTTATATAGGCCGCACTGCCACTGCATTTGCTGTCGTAGAGCAGGACCGGCTTACCATAGGAGGGCGCCTCTGATACCCGAACATTTCGCGGTATTACCGTGTCATACACCTTGTCGCCGAGGTAGGACCGGACGTCTTCTGCCACTTGCCCGGAAAGTGAGTTGCGTCGATCAAACATTGTCAAAACAATACCGTGAATGCCCAGCCTCGGGTTGAGGTTGGACTTCACGCGCTCCACGGTTTTGAGCAACTGGCTCAAACCCTCCAGCGCAAAGAACTCGCACTGGAGCGGCACCAGAATGGAATCGGCGGCTGTCATTGCGTTGATGGTGAGGAGATTCAAAGAGGGCGGGCAATCGAGCAGGATATACGTGTATCCGACTTCACCACGCTCAATGGCTGTTTGGCAGTAGGCCGTGATGGCATCATGCAGGCGATGCGTCCGTCTTGAGGCTTCGGATAGTTCAATCTCTGCGCCCAGAAGATCCATGGTTGAGGGCAGGCAGTGCAGACGTGGGATTTTAGAATGCACCACTGCGTCACCAAGCTCGGCCTCCCCCAACAATACATCATAGGTGGAAACTGTCCGGTCGGTGCGCGAAATACCAAGGCCTGTACTGGCATTGCCCTGCGGATCCAGATCAATAATCAGAACTTGTTCTCCGACGGCCGCTAGCGCAGTTCCCAAATTGATGGCGGTTGTTGTTTTGCCAACGCCGCCCTTTTGATTGGCAAGGGTCAGAATACGAGGCACGAAGGCATTCAAAGTCTGGTCAGCATCGCGAAGAGTGCTTGTCACGGGAAACCTCATCAACTTTCAGGATAACTCCCGAACTGTTGTAGAGGCTCGGGATCTTTTCGATCTCAATATTCCAACATTTAGTGGTTTCGGTCAATTCACTATCTACATCTTGTCCCTTAAGAAACAGCCCTGTAGCGCCTTTTTCGAGCCATTTAGAACTTAATTCGAGAAGTTTGGGCAATGGCGCCAAAGCCCGCGCGGTGACAAACTTCGGCAAGGGCTGTAACGCATCCGAATCGAGTTGCTCGATCCGTGTTTGAACCACCGTAGCGGGTGCTTGGGTGATTCGCACAGCCTCGCGTAAAAATGAGGCCTTTTTGCTATTGCTTTCTATGAGATGAACGTGGCTGCCTGTTTTTGACTTCAAGGCCACGGCCAGCACGAGACCAGGGAAACCGGCGCCCGACCCAAGGTCCACGACAACCGCAGGGCCATCACCAAGATGCATCATCAGTTGCAGGGAATCTGCGACATGGCGAGCCCATATCGTATCGATAGTTGACGGCCCTATGAGGTTGATACGCCGTTGCCAATGCAGCAAAAGCTCAACGTACGCGGCCAGATCGGGTGATGATTCACGTGAAACAATGCCCCGTTTTACGAGATCATCAAGCGTTGCTGTGTCCGGAAGCCGCCCGGTCATACCGGTCTCATGCCGAGCGCTGCAATCCTGAGCGCCGCACGTAAGCCAGAAGCACCGTTAGGGTTGCCGGTGTTATACCATCAAGCCGCGCCGCCTGACCCAGGGTATCCGGCTGAGCCAATGTCAGTTTCTGCCGCGACTCGTTGGACAGACCGGGTATGACCGAATAATCCACCTCAGCCCCAAGCAGCAGATTTTCATCGCGCCGGAATGATTTGATGTCTTCATGCTGCCGATCAAGGTAACCCGCATAGACCGCGTCAATCTCAAGTTGTTCAGACGCAAACGCCGGCAGACCCTGCAATTCCGGCCAGATGTCTGCAAGAGCCTTGAACCCGATATCGGGATGCGCCAACAACTCCGTCACATTTCTGCGAATGCCGTCCTGATTGACCTTCAGACCGTGCGCCAAAGCAGCGTTGGGAGTTATGTTGAGACTGCGCGCCAGCAACCGCGCTGTATCAAGCGTATCCCGTTTCACGTGAAACTTTGCAGCACGATCAGACCCAACCAACCCCGCCTCAATACCGCGCTCAGTAAGGCGCTGGTCCGCATTATCGGCACGCAGCACCAGGCGGTACTCAGCGCGGGATGTAAACATCCGATAGGGCTCCGCCACGCCGCGGGTCACCAGGTCATCGATCATTACACCGATGTAGGCATCTGCCCGGTCCAGGACGAACGGTTCGTCGCCCGAAACCTTGCGACTTGCATTGAGACCAGCAATCAGGCCCTGAGCAGCAGCCTCTTCATACCCGGTCGTACCGTTGATCTGTCCGGCCAGATACAAACCATTGAGCCGCTTTGTTTCGAGAGAAGAATGAAGCTCGCGGGGATCAATATAGTCATACTCGATTGCATAGCCTGGACGCAGTATTACCGCAGCCTCAAGTCCGGGAATTGTTTTCAGAAAGGCGTTCTGCACGTCCTCTGGCAAAGACGTTGAAATACCGTTTGGATAGACCGTGTGATCGTCCAGTCCTTCCGGTTCCAGAAATATCTGATGCCCCTGTCGCTCTTTAAAACGCACAATCTTGTCTTCGATTGAAGGGCAATAGCGCGGCCCTACACCCTCAATTTGACCGGAGTACATGGCTGAGCGGACAAGATTGTCCTCAATGATCGCGTGGGTCCGCGTATTCGTACCCGTCAGGTAACATGATATCTGAGGTACTTCGATGCGCTCGGTGAGAAAAGAAAATGGTATCGGGGGGTCATCACCCGGTTGGACATCCAGACCAGACCAATCAATCGTACGTCCATCGAGACGTGGAGGCGTACCGGTTTTCAGGCGCCCAAGCCTGAAACCTGCCGCATCAAGCTTTTCTGAAAGACCAAGTGCTGGCGCCTCACCCGCACGGCCTGCCGGGATCTTTTGATCCCCGATATGAATGAGACCACGCAGAAATGTCCCCGTTGTCAGCACAACAGCACCGGCACCGTAATTCTGACCGTCTTGCGTTACCACCCCGGTGACACGATCTCCATCAAGCTCAAAATCAACAACGCCGCCCTCAATGATTTCCAGCCCGTCAACCAGAGCCAGGTCATTCTGCATGGCTGTTCTGTAGAGAGCGCGATCGGCCTGCGCCCGTGGTCCGCGCACCGCTGGACCTTTGCTGCGATTGAGCATGCGGAACTGGATGCCGGCACGATCAATGACCCGGCCCATCAAGCCGTCGAGAGCATCAATTTCACGAACCAGGTGGCCCTTACCAAGTCCACCAATCGCAGGATTGCACGACATTTCGCCGATGGTTGAAGCTTTGTGAGTAAGCAAAAGCGTATGCGCGCCGTGACGTGCAGAAGCCGCAGCAGCCTCACAGCCTGCATGTCCACCGCCAATGACGATCACATCCCACGATTTTTGCCGCGACTCTGCAGACATCTTTACCTCTGTGTTGTTCGCGCCTTGTAGGCGAAGCTGTAACGGGCGTCAAAGTGATGTTCATACAAATGGCTAACAGAGGACCATCAGAGCACCCTGCGGGCCCGAATGTTTCACATGAAACATTTCCGGCCCCAAACTATTTACCGATACAGAAGTCTCTGAAAATCACGTCCAGGAGGTCCTCAACACCAAATTGACCCGTCACGCGGCCAAGGTCATGGCCAGCACGACGCAAGTGTTCGGCGACAATCTCTGCGCCGCTCCCCATCGCCAGCAGCGCCTCATCTATGTGCCCGCAGCAAGCCTCCAGCCCCTTGCGATGGCGCTCGCGCGTGACCAGCGCTGTTTCACCGCCTCCAAACGTGGTATCCGCCAACGATGCCAGTTCCATAAGCAAGGCATCAATACCCTGGCCTGTTTCGACAGAAACCCGGATTGTCTCTTCATCGCCAATCAGGACGTCAGGCGCCTCGCCAACAAGATCCATCTTGTTCATCACTCGTAACGCAGGCGAATCGAATCCACCCGGTGTGACATCCTCGCCATCAGGCAGAGTTGCGTCGCAAACCCAGACAACCACATCCGCTGTCTCAACATAGCGCAACGCCCGCACAACCCCCTCGCGCTCAACGTCATCATCCGTGTCCCGAACACCGGCTGTATCAATGAGAATCACCGGGTAACCACCCAACTCCAAATGCACTTCAATGGCATCGCGTGTCGTCCCGGCCCGGGCCGAAACAATAGCGGCATCACGCCCGGCCAGTAAATTGAGCAAGGAGGATTTCCCCACGTTAGGCGCCCCGGCAATCACGACCCGCAGTCCATCCCGCAAACGTTCACTTCCCCGGGAAACAGCCAGTTCAGAACGGATACCTTTCACCAGTACTTCAAGTCGATCCCGAAGCCCTTGTGCAACATCAGCCGGAACGTCCTGTTCATCCGGAAAATCGATCTCCGCTTCAAAATACGCAAGACTATGCAGAAGCTCATCGCCCCAGACGGCACACTGGCGGCCGAGATAACCATCCATCTGCCGGAGTGATTGACGCCGCTGGGCCTGCGTTTCAGCATCAATCAGATCTGCCAGGCCCTCAACCTGGGTCAGATCGAGGCGGCCGTTATGAAAGGCACGCCGCGTAAATTCGCCGGGCTCAGCAGATCGGAAGCCGGCAAGTGTCGACAACACCCCAAGAACCGCACTAACGCAGGCGATGCCGCCATGGACATGAAACTCGCAAACATTCTCACCCGTAAAGCTGCGCGGCCCTGGAAACCAGAAGACAAGCGCTTCATCCAGAGTTTCACTATCTTCCGGGTGGCGGAGTTTTCGGAAGCTTGCAACCCGTTCCACGCATTCACTGCCAGTAAGCTGGACAACAGCAACCCCCGCATCCGGCCCGGACACCCGAATTACTGCAATGCCGGCCCGTCCCGCACCAGATGACAAGGCGTATATTGTATCCTGATCTGACATAGAGTTCCTGTTTCCGACACTTTCCCGACAGCTTCGTTCAGCGCCACCCAGCCGACAAAATCCAGCGTGGTCATTTACGGCAGTTCAATTCCCCGCTACACCGCTCGCATAGACCTCCCACCTGGATCAAGCTTCATGCCCGAAAATCTTTTGCATCTGGAAACAAGCCCTTACCTGCTTCAGCATCAGGACAACCCCGTACATTGGATGTCATGGGGGGAGGCTGCCTTCGAGAAGGCAAGGAAGGAGAACAAACCCGTTCTTCTTTCCGTTGGCTATGCTGCCTGCCACTGGTGCCATGTAATGGCCCATGAAAGCTTTGAGGACGACGATACAGCGGCGCTAATGAACGACCTGTATATAAACATCAAGGTAGATCGGGAAGAGCGGCCCGACATTGATCGCATATACATGGCCGCACTCCACGAAACCGGCGAACATGGTGGCTGGCCATTGACCATGTTTCTGACACCAGACGCAAAGCCATTTTGGGGGGGAACCTATTTCCCAAAAGTTTCTCAATACGGGCGCCCGAGTTTTTCTACAGTTCTGCAGGAAGTGTCACGGATTTTTCACCTCGAGCCGGAGAAGGTGGAGCATAATTCCACGGCTCTCCATCAGGCACTGAATGCCCGAAAAACCTATGAGAACGCTGCCCAAATCACCGGGCCGCTTCTGGACG
>JAJFHB010000428.1 GCA_021775795.1 Hyphomicrobiales bacterium
GGATAAGCGTCCATGGTGCGCTGCCAATGCCGGTTACCATTTTGCTGGAAGGTGAAGAGGAAAGCGGCAGCCCCAGCCTTGGGCCGTTCCTGGATGCACATGCGGATGAACTGAAAGCTGATGTTGCTCTGGTTTGCGACACCAGCATGTGGAATGCAGATACGCCGGCCATCACCACGCGTCTGCGCGGCATGCTGCTCGATGAGCTGATTGTCACAGGTCCGTCGCTCGATCTCCACTCGGGCCTGTTTGGAGGGCCTGCTCACAACCCCATTAGAATTCTCTCCTCGATCATCGCTGATCTGCATGACGAAACAGGGCGCATTATGGTGCCGGGTTTTTATGACGGCGTCGATGAAATGCCAGAGGCCTTGCGGGCCCAGTGGGACGGTCTGGATTTCGACGAAGGTGCATTTCTTGGAGCTTTCGGCCAATCAACGGCGGCGGGAGAAAGCGGTCGTTCGGCGTTGGAAAAAATCTGGGCGCGGCCTACCTGTGACGTCAATGGCATGATCGGCGGATACACAGGCGAAGGCTCGAAAACCGTTATCCCGTCAAAGGCCTCGGCGAAGTTTTCATTCCGGCTTGTAGGGCGCCAGAATCCCGATGCCATTCGTGAAGCTTTCCGCAGCTTTGTTCAGGAACGCCTGCCGCAAGGCTGCGAGGCGGAGTTCCTGGCTCATGGCGGTAACCCGGCCATTGAGATAGCGGAGGACAACTCTCATCTTGCAAAAGCCGCCGCGGCCCTGGAAGCAGAGTTTGCCAGGCCTCCGGTGATGATGGGGTGTGGTGGATCGATTCCGATTGTTGGCAGTTTTCGGTCCGTGCTGGGTATGGACAGTCTGCTCATTGGGTTTGGTCTCGATGATGACCGCATCCACAGCCCCAATGAAAAATACAACCTCTCGAGTTTTCATCACGGCATTCGCAGTTGGGCGCGCATTATTGCAGCGCTCGCCGAATAGGACGCGGCCGGTGAAAGCAGATATCACAAGCCTGGTTGCACAGTTCCCGAACGCCCGAATTGCATTCCTGGTCTTTCGTGACCTTGCTATTCCAGCGGAGCGCTCGTTGGCACTCGATGCGGAAATTGCGGCAGAGGAGCAAGTGACCCGGGGAAAATATGAACTTGATTCCGTCGGGAAGATTCCGGAAATCCAGGTATGGCGACAGGCCTACAAGGGTTTCGGTATCAAGAGCACGTCTTACCGCTCATCTGTTGAGCGGCATTTGCGGAACGTGTTGCGCGAGCGCGACCTCGCCCGCATAAATCCATTCGTCGATGCTTACAACTTCATGTCCGTGAAGCACCTCCTGCCGGCAGGTGCAGATGATCTTGGATGTGTCGAGGGCGACATCGCATTTCGGATATCGCGGGAGGGCGACAGCTTTATTCCGCTTGGTGGTGAAGATGGTGTCGAAGATCCGCCAAAGCCCGGTGAAGTTGTTTATGCGGACAGCGGCAAAGTGCTGTGTCGTCGCTGGAATTGGTATCAGGACGCCCGCAGTGCGGTTTCATCTGATACGAAAAATGTTGTGCTGACGGTTCAGGCCGGTGAGGTGGGAGATCTCGACGCTGCTGCGCGCGAGACCTGTGCGGTGATCACCCGTGAGTGCGGCGGGCAGGCGGCATTCGTTGTTGCGAGCAGGGATGTACCTGTTTGCATCTTGCCACTTGTGTAGCTGCTTCGGACTCAATCCTGGCGATAGGTCTCTTCGGGAGTGGCGCTCCAGTGCCGGATGGTTTGTTCTTCCACACGAATTCTCCAGCCGAGTACCAGGCCGTTGATTAACGTGAAAAGCAGAGCGTAAAACCAAAGCCCAAAGACCATCGGCAGGCAGAATATTTCCAGCACGACGACGGCATAGTTCGGATGCCGGAAAATACGGAAGGGGCCGCTGGTGATCAACGGTGCCCCGGGCAACACGATGATACGGGTCGTCCAGCGTTCACCAAGTGTCAATAACACCCAGACTCGCAAAAGCTGAAGCACCACAAAGAGCGCAAGCCACCACCAGTTTATTTCTTCATCCCAGCCGTAATACCAAAGCCCGGCCAGCCAGAAAGTGTGGACCGCGACAATGAACGGATAGTGAGCAGAGCCGAATTCACGCCCGCCTTTTGCCATGAGGCGCGCTGTGTTGTGGCGCGCATAGACAAGCTCAGCGAGCCGTTGCGCCGTCACCAGAATGAGAAGGGTAATACTGAGGAACATTAGCTCGAAAATGTCAGGAAGCTTGCAGTGAATCCTGGGCCAAGCGCTGATAGCATGCCGCGTCCCTTGATCTCCTCTTGGAGCGCCTTCTCGAGCACAAACAACACGGTCGGGGCCGACATGTTGCCATAGTCGCGAAGCACTTCCCGCTCTTTGTTCAAGGTGCCCTGCGGCAGTTCGAACGCAACCTCAAGCGCATCCACAACCTTGGCACCGCCTGGGTGGAACACGAAGTTGTCGATGTCCTCGCGCTTCAGGCCGTTGCTTTCAAAAAAGCCGTCTGCTGCGCCGACAAGGCGGTCCCGCACGAGATTGGGAATGCTGCGTGAAAAGATTGCTCCAAACCCGCCCGGATCAACTCGCCAGCCCATAATGTCCAGGGTGTTGGGCCAAGTGTGTTCTCCGGAATCTTCAAATTCTAGAAGTGGCTTTCGTGCCCGGCCGGACACAATCGCTGCGGCAGCGCCGTCGCCGAACAGGGCTGTTGCCACAATGTTGGACTTGGTCAACTCATCCCAGCGGAAGGCCAGGGTGCAGGTCTCCACTACCACCAGAAGTATATTGTCACTTGCATCTGCATGAGAAAGGCGCGTCGCGAGGGATAGGCCTGTTGCGCCACCAGCACAACCAAGTCCAAACACTGGAACCCGGCGAACATTCTCCCGGAAACCCATTTCCGTCAGCTTGCGGGCCTCGATCGTCGGCGTGGCGATGCCGGTCGAGCAAACCGTGATTATGGTGTCGATCTCGTCAGCAGCCATTTCTGCATTCTCGAGCGCTTTCCCTGCGGCGCGCGAAAACAACTCCATCGCTCCCTCGACAAATGCCGCGCTGCGCTCTGGCCAGCCAATGTCTTCCTGTCCGCTTTCGAACCACTCGATGGGACATACCGAATAGCGCCGTTCTATGCCGGAGTTTGCGAACACGGATTCCAGCTTCTCAAAATCTGGATATCGATCACCGAAGAGACGGCGGGCTGCAAGGTTGACGAACGTCTGGTCGAACGCATGATCTGGAACTGCATTGGAGAGCCCTGCAAGTTGCGGGCGGCGAAGCGGCGATAGCATGTGCGAAACAATCTCTTAGGAGGTTAAGTTGAGAAACTCGCGTCAGAATTCTTTTCTGTCTCATATGAGGGGAGTGTTGTCAGCACATCAAACTCAATTTGCTGTGAATAGACCGGCAGTGCAGACGCGGTTCCTTGCCGTCTTCATTGTTTAACACAAGAGTGACCATGGCGTGGCATTCCCATTGCGGTCAATAATGGCGCGTCTCGCCGGCCGGAATACGTGCGTGTTCATCTGCGTCGTGGAATGCAGCAAACGGAATTTTCCAGATTTGTGCTGAAGAGAGTTAAGCAGTCGCTCTGGGTTGTCACTCAGGTATGTGACAGACCACTTGCAGCTTGTTGCCGTCCGGATCGCGCATGTAGGCACCATAGTAGTCCGGGTGATAATGCAGCCTAAGCCCTGGCGCACCCTCGTCAGTGCCTCCATGGGCAAGAGCCAGGCGATAGGCTTCATCGACCGCTGCTCGATTCGGCGCAAGAAAGGCGATATGAGTGCCGTTTCCAACGGTTGCCGGCTGTTCGTCAATAGGCGTCACGATCCAGGTCTGACTATCGGTTTTATTTCCATAGGCTGCAAAGCCGTCGCCTGAATGAAACCGCGCATGTCCGAGGGCTCCCATTACAGCGTCGTAAAAGGACCTGGCCGCGTCAATTTTGTTTGTTCCAATTGTAATGTGGCTGAACATGGTCTGCATCCTCCTCGGTCGCCGAGACTCTGGTCTCGTGTATTTCAGATCTCACGTTTCGTGTCCGCTGCCAACAGGCGCGCATGGGTAGAACGCACGCGCTCACGGTGCAATGTGTAGATACCCATCGCTACAACGAGGCTGGCTCCGGCCAGTGTCACACTATCGGGGAACTCGCCCCAGACCAGCCAGCCGCCAAGCGTTGCCCAAATAATCAGTGAAAAACGGAAAGGAGAGACCACTGCAAGTTCGCCGGAACGGAAGGCAATGATGACAAGCTGATATCCGGCGACAAGGAAGATGGCCGAAGGAACGAGAAACCTGAGTTCTGCCAGTCCGAAAGGCAGGAAGCCCTGAAACAAACACAGAATGCCGCCGCCAATGGTGACGGCAAGCGCTGTCGCCAGGGTTACGAGGATAGAAGGGGTTTCCACTTTGACAACTTTGGTGAAGAGGTCACGGAAGGAGACAAAGAAAATTGCCGCGAGTGCGAACAGGGAATACGTGTTGAAGCCACTGCCGGTTGGCCGCAGAATAATGAGCACGCCTGCAAAGCCCACCCCGATCGCCAGCCAGCGGCGCCAGCCGACATCTTCCCGCAGCAGCACTGCTGCCAGCGCTGTCAGAAGCAATGGTGAAACCTGCATCATCGCGGAGAGGTTCGCGATGGGCATTTGAAGAAGGGCCGTCATGTAGCAGACACTTGCTACCGTATTTGCCAACGCCCGCCCGGACACCTGCCATTGCAGCATTTGGTCGGCATTCTTCAGCACACCCATGGAAAAACAGATCGTGCCGATGAGCAACGACGCCAGAAACCCACGCAACATCATAATCTCGCCGACGGGCAGTGTTGCGCCAGCAAGTTTCACCAGGATGTCACTCATGGATAACGACAGCATGCCAGCGGATAGGCAGGCAATGCCTCGCAAGTTGCCAGCTGCAAGCGCTGACTCTACTGGTTCGCTGGTCATGTCCTGATTTGATCAATTGATGCCAAGAGACAGAAGCCTAAGTGACGCTGCCGTTCAAGATCAAGCACAAGCCGTGCATGGCAGCCATGTTTGCGTTTTAAAATCGTGCGATTGCGCCGTCGTGAATCAACCCGGACAGCAAGGCCATAGAACCAGGTTGTAATCGTGCCGGGTCTGCTGTCCGCACTGAATTGGGCTTATGACTGCAGAGGTCTGATCAGCCCACTCCGGTTGGGATCACCCACTCTCTGCCTCGCACGGTTTCGACATATTCCGGCCAGCGGAAGTGGATCGGCGGAGCATAATCGCAAAGCGGCGCAAGCCATTTGGAGCCACCAATGCCACCACCGGTTCGTTCATTGAACTCCGCCGTGGCGGCCTCCAGGAGAGTGTCATCTTCAAGCAGTTCGACAATCGTCATGCCGACGGTTTGCGATGCCACATCCAACATCGGCTCGATTGTCGGCTTTAAACCACCTAGCGCATTGGTTACCCAGTCCGGATAAGAATAACCAGGCGTCGGTGCGGCAAGAACCGGCCGGGCAACTATCAGACGGACCGTGGGCGCATGCCAGCAATACTCCGTGTAATCGTCAGATGTGTAGTGAAGTTGAGAGGGAGGCAGCGTCGCCCGCACACGGCTTTCGGCCTCTTCTGGTTCGATAAGTTCCTCGATCACCTTTGCATAGGGTTCTTCCATAGGCTCTAGACCAAGGTTTTTCTGTATCTCCTGGGCAAGCTCAATAGCCTCCCCCTGCCACTTCGGCGCGCCGACTGTCTCCAGATTGCGGTAAGCGGCGCGGGAAATTGCGTGGTTGGGCAGCCCCGGCCGCGACTTGCAGACCCACTCGCGTTTCCATTCGCAGTGTGCTGCGCGGGCAGCGCTATCGGCAAAATTATCAAGCCCCGCGATAACACGCTCGGCCATCTCCAGGGTGGGAACGCGCGCCATGTACATGATCTGTGCAATTCCTGCCGGCAGATTGTCGGCGGTGGCCTGTCCCATGGTCAGGATAGCCTCATTCACTGACCAGCTCATGCCTGATGACAGAACATGTTCTTTCAAGGTTTTGCCGAGCTGGTACATCTGCACGACAGCGTCGTTTGCACCGGGCACGCGTGCACCGGCGTGATAGCCCTGAACAACGGAGCCATCAGCGGTGCCCAACCAGGTTTCGGGGTGTTCGCAGGTGAAGGTGTAGATCGCTCCATAACCGGCCCCGCAATGGGTGTCCCAGCGCACGGTGTTGGAGAAGGGCATGGCGAACATGGGGTGGAAGGAGACGGCGGCATCAAGATCATCATAATAGCCCGCTGCTGCATGTATGGGCTTGGAGCCGCGGCATTTTTCAGCCGGCTCTCCGAAGAACTTTAGCCGCCCTTTGATGTCGTGTTTCTGCATCGCAGCCTTTGCTGCAAGAAAGCCGCCCAGT
>JAJFHB010000429.1 GCA_021775795.1 Hyphomicrobiales bacterium
TGAGTACTTCCTTGTGATCAAATCCGGCAGCGGCAAGTCCGCCGGCGACAATGATATAGAGCGGAAATCTGAGGCCGAATACGGCTGCTGCCCCAACACCTGAGCGATCCATGCGTTGGCAATAGATCAGCATGGCCGTGAATATGATGCCTTCAAATATCGCAAGTCCGATGCCGAGCGCGGCAACGTCATGGCCGCCGCGTACAAACCCGGACCAGCCGGCAAGGGTGATAACGCAGAGGAAAATGATGGCGATCAACAAGGTGAAATTGCCAAGCGCCTCGAACCGGTTCCTCATGGGCTCGCCTTCCGGAAGGCCCAGGAGATGGGCGCCATAAGCTGTCAGCGGCATGACACCGGCAGCAACAGTGTAGGCGATTGCGGGTTCAACCAGTTGCACCGAGATCAAATATGCACACCAGGAGACGGCGGCCGTGATGTTGGCACCGATGAGTGCGGTTGGATTCCTGAAGGCATTTGACAGCTGCGCCGGCGCTCGCAGGGCCAGCCAGATGACGATGCTCAGCAAACAGGTGCCGAACGCCAGAAAGCCGAAGAGGAATGAGCTGATACGCTGGAAGACGCCGCCGAAGTAGACGTACTGGACAGCTTCCAGCACGACGAACGCAAGGCACCAGACAACGCCGACAAGGGCAGGGTTCATGCACGGCTCCTCAAGACAACGCAACGCAAGAACCTGTCTCGCGGATCCGGGTTATCGGCAGTTCCAAAAACCACAGACCACCACATTAGCGGTTGGGCACAGCGTCTGTCATGTGGAATGCACAGCCGGTCTGCAAGCAGATCTCGACCGGACACAGACATTGAACCGTGGTAACACAATCCGGAATTTTTGCGGGGGACGTGCCTGTCTATGAAGGATATTGAATTCGATCTTGCCGTAGTGGGGGCAGGCGCGGTTGGGGTCTCCTGTGCGCTGTGGGCACAGATGCGCGGATTGAAGACCCTGCTTGTGGATGAGAACCTGCCCGGCACCGGCGCTTCTTACGGCAATGCAGGCACAATCGCGACCTATGCCTGCGTACCGGTCAACAGTCCGGGTATCGTGAAATCATTGCCGTCGCTTTTGTTCTCAAAAGAAAGCCCATTAGGAATTGACTGGCTTTACGCGTTGCGCAATTTGCCGTGGATGCTGGCCTTTTTGCGCAATTGTTCGGCAGCCCGCGTCGAAGCCATCACTGACCATTTGGGGGACCTGCTGGCGCATGCAGACGCTGGTCTTGATCCCTTGATCGAGGCGGCAGATGCTTCCGACCTCATCGTTCGCAACGGTTGCCTCTACGTCTATTCCACCGAAGACGGCTATACAGCGGCCAAAGAGGGCATTGAGGCGCGACGGCGCAACGGCGTTGATTTCGATGTTCTTGATGGCGCAGCGATCCGGGAACTCGAACCCTCGCTCAGGTTGCCCATGTACAAGGGCCTTTTGTTTGAAGGTGCCCGCCATGTGCGCGACCCTCAGGCCCTGATCGAACGTCTGCACAAGTGTTTTGTTGCCAGGGGTGGGGTTTGGCAGCAGGCAAAGGCTGTTCGCACCAGCGCTGAAACGGAGGGTGTCTATCTTGAACTGGCGGATGGCACGCGGCGTTCTGCCCGCCATCTGGTGGTCGCAGCAGGCGCTCACTCGAAATCCCTTGCCGGCAGTGGCGCCTCAGAGTTGCCGTTGGATACAGAGCGTGGTCATCACGTCATGTACAAGACGCACGGGAATTTGCTCTCCAGGCCTGTGGGCTGGGCCGATGGCGGCCTCTATGCAACGCCCATGGATGCCGGTTTGAGGATTGCCGGTACTGTGGAGATCGCGGGCTTGCAAAAGCCGGTGTCAAGGGGGCGCATCGCCTACCTCACCCGCAAGTCCCATGAAATGTTTGGCCAACTCGGCAGTCCCGATGAAGAGTGGCTGGGGTTCAGACCCACCATGCCGGATGCGCTGCCCGTCATTGGCCGCGCCGCCCACTCTGGCCGCATACTGTATGCCTTTGGGCATCAACATGTCGGTCTCACACTCGGCGGTATCACCGGTCGCATTGTCGCTGATCTGGCTGAGGGCCGCACGCCGAACTTTGATATCTCAGCCTTCGACCCGGCAAGATTCAAGGGTTCCTAGAGTGGGCTAATACTCGCCGTCCTCATCGAACAACGGCGCACGCGGGTCGATGAAATCGGGCTGCTCTTCCGCTGCTACCGAATAGCGCTCCCCAAGCCAGCGCCCCAGATCAACGTCGGCACAACGCTTGGAACAGAAGGGATGATAACGCTCAACCGACATCTTGTTGCAGACAGCACACGGGCGCAATGACCTCATGCGCTGGCCCTCGGTGCTTTTGTTGTCGCTGCCCATGGTCAATTGGTGTTGAACCAGTTGAAATACACCGGATAGCCGGCGCCTTCCAACAACGACACGGTCTCAAAGAGCGGCAGGCCGACCACATTCGAATAAGAGCCGTTCACGGCGCGTACAAAAGCATCCGCCCGTCCCTGTATGGCGTAGCCGCCGGCTTTGCCGCGCCACTCGCCGCTCATCAGATAGCTTTCGATATCTTCCCGGCTTAACCGTTTGAAGCGCACCTTTGTTTCGACAATGCGCTGGCGGTAATTGTTACGGGGGTTGACCACAACGACGCCTGTAAAAACCTTATGGGCACGCCCCGAGAGCAGATGCAGGGCAGCAGCTGCTTCATCGATGCTTTCGGGCTTTGGAATGATGCGGCGACCGCTGGCAACAACCGTGTCTGCAGCAACAATGAAGCGCGCGGGACCAAGCGCCTCAACCTGGCGCGCGTGTACCGCAGTTTCCGCTTTCGAGCGCGACAGCCTTTTGGCAAGGGTGCGGGGCGCTTCATTCTTGCGCGGCAACTCATCAATCAGCGTCGGGTTAAGCAGGTCCGGCGGCAGGCCCGCCTGCTCAAGCAGAGCAAGACGCCGCGGCGAGCCACTGGCGAGAACAAGTTTGACCCGCTCGTCGGTCATAATCATTTCCTGTCTATAGACTTGGGTTTAGGCCGCCGCCTGCGCAAAAACTGACCCCTTCGGCGCAGTGTGCAGAAAATGCGAAGTTTCTCTCACGAAATCAAGCCTAGATCGTGACGACACACTGCTTTGCTCAAACCACCGGTCCGCCCGTGCCGCCAAACCTGTCACGGATACGTTTGGAAAGTTGGTCGCGGATGGTGCGATAAGTCTCCATGATCTGCTCGCGGCTGCCGGTGGCAAGCGAGGGGTCATAGGTTGGCCAGTACTCACATTCCACAGCCATTGTTCGGGTAAGTTCGAGCGCTTTATGATGCGCTTCCGGTGTCAGTGAAATGATGAGGTCGAAGGACATGTCATCCAGATCGTCAATGTCCCGCGGGTCGTGAGGCGTAATGTCGATACCGATTTCGTCCATGGCCGCGATGGCAAAATTGTCTTTCTCGCCGGCGCGTACACCTGCCGACATGGCAAATACTCTTTGACCATAGAAGTGTCGCATGAGGGCTGAGGCCATGGGCGAGCGCACGGCATTTTGAAGGCAGGCGAACAGCACTGCACCTGGGAGCGTCTCGCCGACCACCCTCTAGCCTCTCCAGTGGAGGACGCAGATGAGGGTGAACAGCCGCCGTGCGGTGTCGAAATCCACCTCGACCTTACCCTTCAGGCGGTCCTGCAACACCCGGCTGCCGTCATCGTGCAGGCCCCGTCGGCCCATGTCGATGGCCTCGATGCGGCTGGGTTGGGCGGTCTTGATGGCGTCATAATAGCTTTCGCAGACAAGAAAGTAGTCTTTCACAATCTTTCGAAACGGCGTCAGCGAGAGGCCGAAAACGGCACACTGGGTTTCTGTGTTATCGGCAATGTCAAAGACGAGCCGGTTATCGATTATGGAGAGATAAAGGTGGAACGGACCGGCACCACGCTCGCCCACATCGAAGGAATTGCTCTCAATGAGGTCGAATATTGCCACTTTGCGCTCGTGATCAACATCCGATGACACATAGGCCAGGCTGTTTTCATCGAGAGTGACACTCGCAAGCCGTCCTTCAGGATTGTCGTCTCGCGCCTTCAACTGCTGATCATCCGACATCTAACCGGTCCCTGGAAGTTCCGCCCGATCCCTGAAAGTTTCGCTTCGGGGGCGGATCACGTCTCAGACATGCCATTACGTGTTGTCGGCGTCCAGTCTCACATCAATCGAGCGTGCGTGGGCCTCAAGCCCCTCAGCCCGGCCAAGCAGGGCGGCTGCGGGCCCGATACGCCTCAGGCTTGTCGCATCGCAGCGAAGGATCGATGTGCGTTTCATGAAATCAAGCACATTGAGACCGGAGGAAAACCGCGCACTGCGTGCGGTCGGCAGCACGTGGTTGGAGCCGGCGATGTAATCACCCACCGCTTCCGGCGTGTAAGCGCCAAGGAAAATCGCGCCGGCATTCCGGATTTCCCCGGCGAGTTCATCCGCATTCTCCGTTGCTATCTGCAGATGCTCAGGTGCGATGCGATCGACCAGATCGATGGCCTCACGAAAATCGGTAACGGTGATGATTGCACCAAAGTCCCTCCAGCTTGCACCGGCAATGGCGCTGCGGGGAAGAGACTGCAGCTGTCGTTCCACGTGCTGTTCAACTTGCCGTGCGAACGCCGCATCATCGGTGATCAGGATGGATTGTGCCGCCTCATCATGCTCCGCCTGCGCCAACAGGTCTGCAGCAATCCAGGCTGGATCATTACTTCCATCCGCAAGCACCAGGACTTCCGAGGGGCCTGCAATCATGTCAATGCCAACAGTACCGAAGACCTGACGTTTGGCTGCCGCTACATAGGCATTTCCGGGGCCCACAATTTTGGAAACGGGCACGATTGTCTCCGTGCCGAACGCCAGTGCCGCAATCGCCTGCGCACCGCCGACCCGGTAGACTTCGTCAACACCTGCAATTTGTGCGGCAGCCAGCACCAGCGGATTGATTTCACCATCCGGTGTTGGCACCGTCATCACGATACGCTCAACACCGGCAACACGTGCTGGAACAGCGTTCATGAGAACGGAGCTTGGATAGGCCGCCGTACCTCCCGGTACATAGAGGCCAACGGCCTGTATGGCCGTCCAGCGGTGACCAAGCTCTACTCCCGCTGCATCAACAAAGCGCTCGTCTTTGGGGCGCTGCCGCTGGTGATAGGCTGTAATTCTTTCGCAGGCGAGCTCAAGTGCTGCCAGAGTGTCAGCGTCGCAGCGTGTCCGGGCAGTTGCTATCTCGCTGTCAGAAAACCGCAAACGCTCAGGGTCGCACTCGAAGCGGTCAAGACGCGCTGTGTAGTCGCAAAGAGCGACATCGCCCCCTGCGCGCACCGCTTCAACAATGTCGGTCACGACCGCATTCACATCGATCGTCGTCTCTCTCTTGGCGTCCAGGAGAGCGTCAAACCGTGTCGCAAAATCACTGTCTGCTGTGGAAAAGCTCTGAGCCATAATTCCGTCCGCCAGGAAGACCGCTTCTAAGTCGGTGTTTCTGCTTCGTGCTCTGGCCTGTTCTCGGTTTCCCAAACGGGTCCCAGGTCGCTCATCTGACACTCGATGCATTCCACGGCGAGCTTGATCTGGCCGCCGCCGGAAAACATAAGCACGACAGTGCCGGATGGAGCCTCGCTCGCTTCGAACGAGATCGAGAGAAGTGAAACCACGGCGTCATCGTTGCCCTGGCGAATGTTTTGCGCTTGTGCACCGGTCACCCGGTTGAAATGCAGGCCGGTACGGCGGCGGCGAAAGGGATCCTTGGGGCTTTTTTCCGCATGGCCCCAGTCAAACCTGTTGGCAACGACTGCAAAGCGCTGCTCACCCGGCAAAAACTTGATTTCACCCACCTTGATCACGGCGTCCTGCATGTGGGCCGAAACAATTTCAAGGTCGTCGGTGTCAAGCGCGGTTAGTTTCAAAAGATCCATTAAGCAATATCGTGAAGGTTCAGGTCATCAACATCCATGATACGCTCTATAGAGCTGATCATTGGCTGTTGGCCTGCGCCGGCCCGCCTCTGGTCAGTGAATTAGCAGCTCTCTCATAGACGCGCGATAGCACCAGTGCAAGGACAAGAAGCGCTACGCGTCCTGTTGCAGGAAAGTGTTTTCGAACGGCAACTTCGTTTATCGCCGTGAAATTCTGTCCCTAATGGTCAGGATTGAGAGCCAATCAGCTCGAAAGGCGCTCTATGTCGGCGCCGCAATTTCCCAGCTTGCTCTCGATGCGCTCAAAGCCGCGATCCAGATGGTAAACCCGGTTGATAATCGTATCGCCTTCAGCGGCCAGGCCTGCAATGACAAGTGAAACCGAGGCGCGCAAGTCGGTAGCCATTACCTGGGCGCCATTGAGACTGTCGACGCCTGTGACAATGGCGGTATCGCCGTCGAGCTCAATCTCCGCTCCAAGACGCGCCAGTTCCTGCACGTGCATGAAACGGTTCTCGAAGATCGTCTCGGTGATGTTTGACGTCCCTCCGGCCTTGGTCATCAAAGCCATGAACTGTGCCTGGAGGTCGGTCGGAAATCCGGGGAAGGGGGCGGTCGATACATTGACAGGCGCCAGAGCAGAGCCGTTGCGCTGGACCCGCAAGCCCCGATTCGTCGGTGTGATCGAAACGCCTGCCTGGCGCAGAATATCGGTGGCGGCTTCGAACAAATCTTCCCGAGCCCCCACCAGCTCAACATCACCGCCAGTCATTGCCACTGCCATGGCATAGGTCCCGGTCTCGATGCGATCGGGCAGAACGCTGTGAGTGGCGCCATGCAGTTTGTCCACGCCCTGGATGTGGATTGTCGGTGTTCCCACACCTTCAATGCGTGCGCCCATGGCAGAAAGGCATTGGGCAAGATCCGTCACTTCCGGTTCGCAGGCGGCATTTTCGATAATTGTTTCGCCGCGCGCCAGGACGGCGGCCATCAATACGTTGTGGGTAGCGCCAACGGATACTTTCGGGAAGACAACGCGACCGCCTTGCAGGCCTTTCTTCGCGCTCGCCACCACATATCCATCTTCCAGCTCTATCTCAGCGCCGAGCGCTTCAAGGCCTGAAATGTGGAGATCCACAGGCCGCGTGCCGATGGCGCAACCTCCGGGCAGGGAAACCTTTGCTTCGCCACATCGTGCAAGCAGGGGGCCGAGCACCCAGAAACTGGCGCGCATGCGGGAAACAAATTCATAAGGCGCAGTCGTGTCGACGATGGTCCGGGCTGTCAGGTGCACCGTATCACCGCAGCCGCCACTTGATCCGGGGCGTTTGCCGTCAACGGCCATGTCCACGCCATGGTTGCCGAGAATGCGGGACAGAAGGTTCACATCGGCCAGACTTGGCATGTTGCGCAACGTCAGTGTCTCATCCGACAGAAGGCTTGCAATCATCAGGGGGAGGGTGGCGTTTTTCGCCCCGCTGATTTGAATCTCACCGTTCAGTTCGTGCCCGCCGGATATCCTGATTCTGTCCATAAAATTCCCACTTTGTGTGTCGATGCGCCTGCTGATTGGCGCCTGGCAGCGTCCCGTCCCTGATACAACTGCTTAGCCCGTGCAAGCTGTATGAAGCATATGTGACGCCTTTGCGGCAACGCAGGGTCTCATTTGCGGTAAACGGCTCCGCTAGCTTTCCTTGTTGGTGCTGCTGCCTTCTTCGGCGCGTGCTGTCGAGCTTTCGGCGTTGCGCTCGCGCGCCTGTGCTTTACGCCGCTTTAAATTTGCCCGCAACGCTTCACTGAGCCGAGCCTCACGAATTGCCGCGCTGTCACTCTGTTTGCTGGATTTTGTCATATGCCGAGGCTACCCGATCCCAATCGGCGATGCGCTTTAGCTACTCCAGGCCAGACCATGATGTCCACGGAAAATCTTCTCTCGTTCAAGGTTGCAGAGCGGGGGCAATACCTGCTGATATATGCTGAACGTCGGAAGCTCGGCACAAACAAGTGAGATACCCCACCATGGGCGCCTTCATCGAAACCCACCGTACCGTCGTCTATCCATGGCACTGCGACCATCAGGGGCACATGACGACGATGCATTATGTCGGCATGTTTGATGCCGCCTTCTGGCATCTGCTGTCAGCCTGTGGCTTCACCCGCGCAGCAATGGAAGTGGAAGGAACAGGATTTGTCGACGTGCGCGACACCATTGAATACCGGGCAGAGCAACCGGTAGGCAGCCTGATCTATATCGAAAGTGGTGTAACCAAGGTCGGTAATACATCGATCGTGGGTTTCCATCGGATGATAAATCCGGAGACCGGAGATGTTGCCGCCACGTCGGAAAAGATAACCGTCTATTTCGATCTGAATGCCAGAGAGAAAAAAGCCTTCACCGCTGAAATGCGAGAACGTATGGAAGCACTGATTGTGGATGCCGGCAGCTGATGCCCTTTGCTGAAGCAGGCCGATGTATACCTGCCTCGAATGACAAACATTAGCGCCTTGTAACTTGAACCCTCCTCTTACCTGCGATTTGCTGAGTTCGAACAACTTTCATTGCCCTTGCGGCCTGAATTAACTGGATAGGGCGGAATGTCAGACGCGCCGATTACCAAAGTCTTCATCTCTTATTCCAGACGCGACCGCGAGGTTGTGTCAACGCTGGTGGATGCGCTCGAAGGTGCAGACGACATCGAAGTCTTTCGCGATACGGAAGACATCCTGCCCACGGAAGAGTGGAAGGGGCGCCTGGAACAACTGATCACGCAAGCTGATACGATCGTCTTTGCGCTCAGCCCGCACTCGGCCGCATCTGAGGTCTGTGCCTGGGAGGTTGAGTTTGCCGAAGGCCTCAACAAACGGGTTGCGCCGATTGTCATTGAAGATGTCGAGCCCGACGCGATCCCGAAGTCTCTGACAAAATACAACTACATCTTCTTTACGCAGCCCGGTGAGTTCGACAATGCCATCGGAAACCTCATTACGGCGCTCAACACCGACATTGACTGGATCAGGGAACATACAAGGATTGGCGAGTTGGCCTGGCGTTGGGACAAGCAACGGCAGATCGGCGCGCGTTATCTGCGGGGTCAGGAGCTTGTGGAGGCGGAGAACTGGCTTGCCACTCAGCCGGCCAATGCGCCCGGGCCCACAGCCACTCAACGCGAGTTTATTGTTGAGAGCCGCCGTGCTGCCACGCAACGGCAACGTTACTGGATCGGGGGGTCGTTTGCAGCGGTGCTCGTTACCTCAGTCCTCATGGTGTTTGCGTTCCTGCAAAAACTGGAGGCGGATGTACAACGCACCGAAGCTGAACAGCAACGGGTCATTGCCGTCGAGAACGAGCAGTTGGCGCAGGAAAATGCGCGTGTTGCCGAAGAAAATGAGGCGCTTGCCACGCAGGAAAGGGACCGTGCAGTAACAGCAGAACAATTGGCGGAAGAACGCCGAAATGAAGCTGAACAGCAAAGGCAGATTGCTGAGGAGCAACGGGGCATCGCTGATGAGCAGCGTGGTGAAGCTGTGCGCAATGCAGAGCTTGCAGCCGCCAGCGAGCAGAGGGCCATCGAGGCCCGAGAGCAGGCAGAGCGCGACCGTGCAATCGCAGAATATCGCGCGGCACTCCTTTCAGCGAACGAAGCAAAGTCGCTTGCCGCAAGTGGCGAAATTGATGAGGCGCTATTGTTGATGCTCGCGTCATCAACCAATTTTGATGAGCTCAACGTGCCTGAAACCGTGCTGATCGCTTTCAATCGTGTGCTTGAACAGGCGCGGGGAGTGGAGATTGTGCAGGCGCCCAGGAACGGCGTCACGTTCGCAGGTGACGATGCCCTTTATTACTATGATCCCGTGTCGGGTGATCTTTTGATGTTCGATGCCAAAGAGGGCATCCGAAGCCTTGTGACGCTGACATCACCCGCCGTTGCCGTTGGAAACAGCAGCGAAGACGGAGAGCTCATTGTGGCA
>JAJFHB010000430.1 GCA_021775795.1 Hyphomicrobiales bacterium
GCACCCCTTTCTCCGTCTAAGTGCGCGCTATCGGTTGCAAGTGATTTGCAATGTTTGACCATCGGATTCGGTCGCTATGATCTTGTTGCTCAAGGGCGCGTGGGCGCTCCTCTTTGGCGTTGCGCTGCTCTCGCTTGGAAACGGCCTTCAGGGCACGTTGCTTGGCATTCGCGCATCATCAGAGGATTTCGGTGCCATCATCACTGGTGTGGTGATGTCGGCTTACTCCATCGGCCTTCTGGTTGGGTCGCTTGAGGCGCCCAAGCTCATAGCCCGGGTCGGGCACATTCGCGTTTTTGCAGCTTTTGCGTCGACCATTTCGACAGCAGTGCTGGTTCACTCCATTGTCGTCGATCCCATCGCATGGACGGTGCTGCGCTTCATCACCGGCGTTTCCATGTCAGGTCTTTATATCGTCTCGGAGAGCTGGTTGAATCAGGCAGCGCCCAACAATGAGCGCGGCAAGCTTCTTTCGGTCTATATGACCATTCAGTTTGCTTTCATGGGCTTTGGAAACTTCCTCCTCAATCTTTCTGACCCTAACGGCTTTGTTCTGTTCATTCTTGTCTCTGCCCTGGTGTCCATATCACTTGTGCCCATATCGCTGTCGAAAACGCACGCACCTGAAAGCCAGGACACAAAAAGCGTAGGCATTGGCGAACTTTACCGAAGTTCACCGTTGGCAGTGGTGGCGTGTTTTGGCAATGGGGTGGCGCAAAGCGCCTTGTTTTCCATGGGCGCAGTCTATGCAGCGTCTCTCGGGTTGGGCGTATCCAAAGTCGCGCTTTTGATGAGCTTGCCGCTGCTCGTCGTGATCTTCTTTCAATATCCGGTCGGTATCTTGTCTGACCACTTTGACCGCCGCATTATTCTCACCACGCTCACATTCGTGGCGTCCGGTCTGGCGTTTGCCTGCAACATTGCGGCCGACACATCGTTCATGGCTTTGGCCATCACACTTGGGTTGTTTGGGGCTGTTTCGTTGCCGCTCTATTCGCTGGCAATTGCACACGCAAATGATTACCTCGATTCAAATCAACTGCTGGGGGCATCAAGCAAGCTGGTGTTGATTTTTGGTATTGGTGCGAGCATTGGGCCGTTCTCCGCGGGGGCCGTGATGCAGCAGGGTGGCTCAGCTGCGTTCATGTGGTTTTTGGCTTTGGTATACGCCGCCGTTGGATTGTTTGCTCTCTATCGGATGACGCAACGGAAATCCGTACCATTGGATGAGCAGGGTGACTTTATGCTGATCACGCCACGAACCTCTCTGGTTGCAGCCGGTGCTGTTGCTGAGGAAATAGACGCCGGCGTATCCGAAAGTGATGACCCCGACCAGAAAGCCTGAACCCATCCCCGGCGTTATGGTGAACACTTCCTTAAGTGTTGGATGCCACATTTCTCTGCAATAGTTAGTTGCCAGAGTAGGTGTGCGTAAATGTCTACAAGCCTCGATGTCTCTTATCTGCTTGGTGTTGCGGATGATCCCGAAATTTACACGCGAGTTCGGTTGGTCATGCAGCTTTGTGAGTTCCTCGATGAGGGGGAAACGACAGTTGCGGACCGCGACGCTGTCGTGCAGGTATTGCTGCGGCTGAGCGAGGATGTCTCGAGCGTCGTCAGACGTACGTTGCTCTCAAAGACAATTGCTTCAACCAGTGTTCCTGAAGATATTGCATTGGCGCTCGCGGCCGATGAGGAAGACATCGCCTGCGAGGTGCTGCAAGAATATGATGGTTATGCGGACAGCACCCTGGTGGGCGTTGCCAGGATATCTGACCTGCCACGTCAATTGGCGATTGCGAAGCGCAGGAAACTTCCCAGCTGCATAGCCCAGGTACTCATTGAACGTGGTGATCCAAAAGTCTGCCGGGTGGTGCTTGCCAGCCCTCACAGCCAGCTGAACCGGGCGGCATATGATGCTGTTGAACGGCACCATGGACCCCTTTCCAACTTTGAAAAGATACTGGCCAAGCGGCGTGATCTGCCGCCGGTCTATGCAATTCGAATGGTCGATGAAGTCTCAAGCAGGCTTTACGAACATGCAGCCCGGAAGCAATGGATGAAGCCCGGAGCCGCAAAGCAGGTTGTTGCCGATGCCTGTGAGCAGGGCATTGTGCGCATCATTGCGAAGACCGACTTTGGCGATGATGTTTCTGTCGTGAGCGAGCTCATGAAGCGCGAGAAACTAACGCCCTCACTGCTTTTGCGGGCGGCCTGTATTGGCAAGATGGACTTTGTCGAGCAATCAATCTGTGAGCTGTCCGGAATGCCCGGATCGATGGTGCACAGCATGATGTTTGCCAGGGGAGCCGTTGGCTTCAAGGCGCTTTATGCGAAAACCGGCTTGCCCACAAAACTCTACCCGGCCATGCGCGTTGCAGTGGATGTCTACGGGGGTTTGTTGAAGACTTCAGGCGATTGGAATGCGGATCAGTTCGGGCGCCGGATGATCGAGCGCATTCTCACCCAGTACGAGCAGTTTTCTGAAGCAGATAAAAAGTATCTTCTGAATATGCTGAAGCGCTATGCAACCGCTGATGCAGGGCATCTGGTTGATCAGGTGCTCGAGGATCTGGCAATCGCGGCTTGAGGAAACGATCTAGCTGTTGGCTTTTGCTTCTTGATACTCGACAAACTCAAGCACGACATCGATCAGTCTCTCGGCAACAGCTCGTCCCATGGGATGGTCGGCCGATTTAATGCCGTCCTGTACAAGGCGACGAACCGCATCAACGTGATTGTCGATAATTTCAAGCGGTATGGCGGACCTTTGGGCCGGGCAATCGAGAAGTTTACACAATGATGCGCAAATCATCGCTGCAAGCGGGTAACCCAGAGTTTCGCCCTGACCTTTGATGTCATGGGCTGTACGAAAGAAAACCTCATCATGGGGAGAGACAAGCCCATGTTCACGCACGGCGTCGCGGGCCGTGCTCAGCCTTGCTACCTCGTCGGCCAGCCAGCCGTCAAACTGCGATGAGAGTTCTTCAAGTGCAGCTTCGGCACGGGCAATCGAGGCCAAGTCCACGCCGGATCCGGAGCCGGTTACCTTGACTTTGTTTTTGACATGATTGGGGACCTGGATGATTTCGTAATCTTCCTTTTTTGTCACATGTTCCATGTCGTGTTTCCATCGTTATGACGGCTCGCGAGTGCCGCCTTATATCTGCCAGGTCGAATCCTGCTCGGGTTGTTCATCGCTGGCCGCTTCGAGGCTCTGACTGGCCGCAATGTCAATGCTATCCATTTGTGCCGCAACCTTAACCGCAACCGGATCTGCTTTCGTCATTATGCTTTGAACACGTTCATAGAAAGCATTTGCCGAAAAGGGTTTGCGGAGAAATTCCGACACACCCAACTTTCTGGCTTCCAGCACGTGTTTCTTTTCCGCGTGGGCGGTCACCAGAATTATTGGCATTGCCGCATAGTCGGATTTTGAATGCCGTATGGTTCGTACTAAATCGAAACCATCAAATACGGGCATGATCAAATCCGTCACCACAATGTCTGGCTGATGCAATTCGATCAGCTCCAACGCGCTGGCTCCATCCTCTGCCTCGTGAACCTGTCTAGATCCGAACGAAAACAAAATTGTACGGATGAGACGACGCGCATAGGTGTTGTCGTCAACAACCAAAAAACTCAACCGGTCGAACAGCACTTTCGTCATCTCAATCCATCCCCGAATGGGAGACTGCTCAAGTCGCAGTTTTTAGCGCCGCCGGTCAAACAGAACTGCCTTTACGGTACGAAGGTGGAATTAAGAATTGTTGAATAAACTTGGAGGAACAATCTCTAGTAGAGAAACTGCTCTCGCAGCACGCGTTCTTCGAGGCTGTGGCCCTCATCAAAAAGCATGTTGATGG
>JAJFHB010000044.1 GCA_021775795.1 Hyphomicrobiales bacterium
GATGACAGGGCTTCTGCCGGGCAACAGGAAGTAACCGGTGTCTTGATGGAAAGCCTTTCAGGTGCGGGCACGGTTGTGCGCGGCAACTGCAGTTTTGGCATGTTTTCAAACTATCCGGAAAATGTGGATGACGCTTTGCGGCAGCGTGCCGGCGCCCGCTGGCTGGTTGATGGCCCGCAAACCGAAGATGACTACATAGACATCTTCACCCTGCTTTTGGGCAAGAACCATGGCCTCGAGCTTGGCGATCATGATCTCTATGCGGCACAGGCTATTCTGGAAGCGGTGTCGGTTGCCTATGAGCGGCACAATGTACCCCAGCAGCCGCGACTTGCGGGCGTCTTTGAGCGCTTCCTGGCGGAGAATGGGCAGCCCAAGACCTTGAGCGATATCGGCGCTTATCTGCACGCCATCAAGAAGGACATGGACACCTTTACCGGCCGTTCGATCAAGAACATCACGGATGCGGCCAAGATGCGGGCCATGGATATCGAATTGCCGGACGAGTGGTTCGCAACGCCGGATGTGTTCCTGCATCAAGACTATGAGCGCAAACGCGACATGATTGCGGAATTGCGTGGTCCGATCACGATTGGGATGATCATCCAGGAGATCAATCGTTATGCGGATTCCGAATACCGCTATGCGGACAAGACGGATGAGGCAGCCATCGACAAGATCGTAAGAGACCAGCAGATTCGCGAACGCGCAGCGCGTGAGATCACCACCATGCAGGGTGAGGGCAAGTGGAACGCCTGATTGCAAATGACCTCATTTACGGACGCCTTATGCCGGTCACCCGACCGCATATGGTGGAGCGTTATAATGCAGCGCTGGCCTGTTTTGATGCGGAGCCAACGCGACTTACATCGTTCAATGTGGATGCGACGGGTTTCTCGCCGGAAGTAGCCGAAGAGCTCGAAGATCCCCGCTATCTCGATCCGCACGGAGTGAATCGGCGTTTTATCATTCTCTCGCCCGAGCAGGGACAGTTGCCGGTGGTGCAGCTGAATTTCTCCTCCACCAGCGATCTTGTGCGGGCGTTCTACCGGCGAAATCTGGATGCGCTCAAAAGGCTGACGTTGAAGGATGTGGTCTTCGGTGAAATCGAAAACGCCACCTACAGGGTCAATGATCTTGACGACATCCTCTCGATCAAGTCGATCGAGTTCCGGGTTAAAACGGTAAGTGGACTGTTGGAAAAGGCCACTGAGCTTGCCGGTCTGGTTGACAAGTTTCAGACCGATGGCGAAGCCTGGCGTGACGATGTATTTCTGCGCCGGATTACAGAACTTGCCAGTGAGTGTGGTGATATTCGCTACAACAATCTGGTGCCGCGTTCAGTGCGCTTCCACCAGCGTTCGTTCTGGACACGTCATTTCGGTGGCCTTTACGTGTTTCATGATGAGGGCTCCGATCCGACGGTTGTAGGGCGCGCAAAAGATCCAGAATTTGTCGATGAAGATGTCTCCTCGCGGTCCTATTTTTCGTTTGAGGATCCGGACGAGGTCTACGATTTTCTCGTGAGTTCGGGGCGTGTTGAACCGTTGAATTTTGAATGGCTGCAGCGCTCAGACATCCTGAAACACCGGGAGCATTCTTATGTGCGCGCCGCCATCGCCCGGGCTCAGCCCGAGCTCGATGTGACGCAGCTCAATGAAGCCTGGATACGGAACTGGGTCAGTGAGAATTATGATCAACTGGCAAACGAGGGATTGCTGCCTGAGCTTGTCAAGCTGCGCAAAGTTGTGGCAAGCCGCCAGACAATTCCCCGCAAACTGAACGGGGCGACGTATAAGTTCATGATGGTGCGGGCTGTGCCGGAGCATTCCGAGCAACGCCTGATCAACCGTCTGATTTCAGATTTTGTGCCCTTCGATTATCTCATGCGCTTCATTTACAACAAGGAAGCGTTTTATGCGGACTACGAACAGTTTGGCGACAATCTTCGGGAGTTTGTTGTGGACCTGATTTCCACGCAATATTTTCCCGACAAAGCAGGCCTGCGCAGACGCTTTTACGAATAGCCTGCGCACGGGCTCTGCAAACAAGAGGATGAAACGGTGCTTGACCCCCTTATAGCCTGGATCAAACGCATTCTTGCGATGGTTGGCGCCTCGATCATGGCGGCAATCCGAATGGTGACAGCGCCATTCCGGGCATCGATCAATTTCTATCGGCGCTCTGGATGGGTTGTCCGCATCATTGTCTTTGTGCTGCTGCTACCGTTTATCCTTGGCTATGGCTGGTTCTTCTGGAATGCGGCCTGGATTCGCGGCTACGATATAGATTATCCCGAACGTTATGACTTCACGGAACGGACAGTGGCGGCCGGTGAGCAGGTTTCAGTCGAAGGCGGCGAACAGACCACACGCACCTGTGGGCGTTCATTCGTCGTTGATGTGACATCGGATCTGCTTGATTTCAACGTCAACGAAAACGTCTGGATGTCGTCCAACCCGTTCTACAAGGCCGGCCTGTTCTGGATGCTTGAGTGGGATCAGACGTGGTTTCTCGATAACAAGGCCGCCTTCCAGCGTGGCGTGCATCAGGCGGCAAGCCGCACGGCCATCGAGCTGGCAGATGCGCTCGGCCGTGTTCGCGGGACTTCGGAAATTGACCCGAGCCTGAGGGTTGCCAAAGGCAACGTGCAGTTTGATCAGGCGACCTGGTATTTCAACGTCTTTGATGATCAGCCGTTTGGCCCGACGACGCCGACGCCGACCTATTACCGCAATGCCATTGATGCTCTGAATCAATACAACGTGCGGCTTGAGGACTGCGAAGCGACATTTGACGCCCGTGCAGACAATCTGATGCAGTTTCTCGATCGGGTGGCCAAGGACATCGGGTCCTTATCGGCGGAAATCAAAGACCGTTCAGAGGGATATAATTCCGGCTGGTTCGATACCCGCGCCGACGATATTTTCATGAAAGCCAAGGGCCAGCTCTACGCTTATTATGGAATTTTGAGAGCGGCTCGTGCCGACTTCGGCCAGGTTGTGGATTCCCGTGAACTGGCGGACATCTGGAACCTGATGGATGACCATTTCTATCGCGCCATTCAGCTTGATCCCTTCATCATTTCCAATGGCCAGGAAGATGGTTGGCTGATGCCTACACACCTCACCACCATCGGCTTTTACATTCTGCGGGCGCGCTCCAATCTGGTGGAAATCCGTTCCGTGCTGGATCGCTAGGATGGCTGAATCGACGATCAGTTTCGGTGAGGATGGACCGCCTGCCTTCGACGATGGCCGTTTTAACGCGCCTTCCTTTCACCGTAACCGCAAGCCTTATGAGGCGGTGTTGCAGCGCTATCTGGCAGGGGAAGGTGCGGTGCTGGAAATTGGCAGTGGCACGGGCCAGCATGTAACGGCCTATGGCCTTGCCTTCCCGGATATTGACTGGTGGCCGAGCGATCCCAATCCTGATCACCGGAAGAGCGTTTCTGCCTGGGTCAAACATCTGGGATTGGGGAATGTTCGCGCGCCGATCAATCTTGATGCCTCCCTGCCGGACTGGCGATTGGAGGATTACGGACAGGTGCCGGAGACGGGCTTTGCGGCGGTTTATTGTATGAATGTCATTCATATATCGCCCTGGCCCGTGGCGTGCGGTCTGTTGTCAGGGGCGGGACGCCACCTCAGGTCTGGCGGGCACTTCTTCCTCTATGGACCGTTCAAGCGTAACGGTGAGCACACGGCGGCCAGCAATGCGGAGTTCGACCGCTCTTTGCGATCGCGCGATGAAAGCTGGGGCATTCGCGATATGGGGGATGTGGTCTCTCAGGCGGAAGACTCGGGACTTGACCTTGTCGAAGCGGTCGAAATGCCCTCCAACAATTTCACTTTGGTATTCCAGCGCGCTTAACTGCGCGTGAAAAATGACCGCCGGGTGATCGCACGACCAGGCGGCCATTTATGAGCACTGGTTTTGGGTCAGGTTTACTAGCAAACCCAGAAAACAACCCAATCCCAACCGTCAAAGTACCAATCGTAATAACACATGTTCCGCTTCCTCTCTCTAGGTGTCGCTTCTTCTTATTGTTTCGATGGGGTCTTTTTGCCCTTTCGATAACCTGAATATGAGGGAGGTTGGCAGACAGGGTTGTGATCAGGCGCACATATAAGTGTTATTTATACACTTTATTGACAATGATTTTGCCGGTCGTTGATCGGCGATGTGGTTTTTCAGTGAAAATCCCTTGAAGGAAACAGGACCTTGGCCTGCTCACGCGGATGGCGGGGCCTTGGGATCGGACGGTTTTTGACGCGCAGGCGGCTGTCATAGACCGGTGGGTTCGCCACTTCACCGGCATGTGCAGGGGCGGGA
>JAJFHB010000431.1 GCA_021775795.1 Hyphomicrobiales bacterium
GCCTGCTGCCCAGTACGCACGTGGGTGAGCTGAACTTCCTTGTAATTGGCCTCGACCCAGGCATCGCCGGTACTGACCAGTGCAAAAAGCGCATCACCCGTTTCAACCCATTCACCCGCCTCCAGACTGACCTGGCTGAGCACGCCTGTATCCGGCGCGCGCACGGTCGCGTAGTCCAGGTTCAATTGCGCGCGCTGCAGCACCGCCAGAGCTTTCAGATAGAGAGGGTGTTCTTCGACGGGCAGGCCAAGGTCTCCGCCAAGTTGTGCCAGAACCATGCTGTTGGTTTCCTGCACGGCACCAAGCATGCTGCGGGCCATGGCGAGATCATGTTCGGTTTCGTCGAAGCGCGCCTGAACACCGACGCCTTCGGTCTGCAGATTGACCTGCCGCTCGTGAGAGGTTTCCAGATAGCGAATACGCTCTTCGGCACCGGCGATTTCCATCTCGCCCTGGCGGTATTGCGCCCGCAAGGAAGCCACTCTCTGCTCAACTTCTGCAAGTTCGGCCTGGGCTGACTGTACCGCTATTTCGAAAGGTCGCGGGTCGAGCGTAAACAGCGGCTCGCCCTCTGTTACCTGCTGATTATCATGAACCAGAACACCGGTGACCTGCCCGTCAACATTTGAGCTGATCGAGATTATCTCGGATTTGACGTAGGCGTTCTCAGTCTTCACATATCGACCGCCGGTGGCGTAGGCGTAAAAAACGGCGCTGACAATAAGCAGCGGCGGAACCCCGAACAGGATCGAGCGTGAGAAGAGACGCCGGCCTTTCGACTTCTCTGTCATGGCAGTGAATGCTTCTCTATGATTGGCCAGACACTAATGCGGAATGGCAAAATGATAAAGCAATTCTCGCTCACGCTTCCCAGAGTTGAATTCATGCTTCTGTGAGAGAGTGCCAGGTCGACGCGTTTCGTGTGCCTTCGGACACCATAAGCATATTTGCGATGGATCGGGCTTGTCTG
The DNA here is from genome assembly GCA_021775795.1 of Hyphomicrobiales bacterium. Lineage (GTDB taxonomy): Bacteria > Pseudomonadota > Alphaproteobacteria > Rhizobiales > JAJFHB01 > JAJFHB01. The sequence continues at coordinate 971 of JAJFHB010000431.1, forward strand.
CCTGTGTCAAGTTGAGTGCCAGATTTGACGGGAGGATGCGACATGACGGAAGCAGCACCAAATATCGTGTTGATCATGGCAGATCAGCTGGCGCCGCAGTTTACCGGCGCCTATGGCCATCCGTTGGTCAAAACACCCAACATTGACGCGCTGGCAGCGCGTGGTGCGCGTTTTGATGCGGCTTATTGCAATGCTCCTTTGTGTGCACCGTCGCGTTTCAGCTTCATGTCCGGTCAGTTGATCACCCGCATTGCAGCTTATGACAACGCCAGCGAGTTTCCCGCCGCTGTGCCCACATTTGCCCATTATCTTCGCATGATGGGTTACCGAACCTGCCTGTCGGGGAAGATGCACTTTGTCGGACCTGACCAGCTGCACGGCTTTGAAGAGCGTGTCACAACGGATGTCTATCCTTCAGATTATGCCTGGACACCGGACTGGGAACTGCCCGATGAGCGCATCGACAAATGGTACCACAACATGGATTCGGTGCGCGAAGCGGGCATTGCCGCGACCACGTTCCAGATCGATTATGACGAGGAAGTAGGGTTTTTCGCCAAACGCAAGATTTTCGATTTTGCCCGCGAAGGTGCAAGTCCGTTTTGCCTCGTAGCGAGTTTTATTCACCCCCATGACCCCTACGTGGCGCGTCAGGAATGGTGGGATCTCTACGATCATGATGCGATTGATATGCCAGCCAATGTGCTTCGCCGCGATGAACAGGATGCGTTCTCGCAACGGCTGATGGATGGCATTGAAGCCAGCACTGTGGAGGTGAGCGACGAAGAGGTTCGCAATGCGCGGCATGCCTATTATGCCAACACGTCGTATTTCGACAGCAAGGTGGGTGAGCTTGTCCAAACGCTTGAAGAAGCGGGGCTCTCTGACAACACCGTGGTTATCGTGACCGCAGATCATGGCGATATGCTTGGGGAGCGCGGGCTCTGGTACAAGATGAACTTCTTCGAACATTCTGCCCGTGTGCCTCTTGTCATGGCCGGGCCCGGCATCGCGAACACTTCCGTACCCAACGCCTGCTCGCTGGTGGATGTCTTGCCAACGATGCTCGATGTGGCAGCTTCAGCTGGTGCGGAGAAGCCGGAACTTGGGCAACCTGTGGATGGTCGCAGCCTGCTGCTGGCCGCTTCTGGCGGGGCAGATGAAGGGGATGAGGCGATCGGTGAGTATTGCGCTGAGATGACGTCTCACCCGGTCTTCATGATCAGGCGCGGGAACTACAAATACATCCATTGCGATGTTGATGAACCAATGATGTTCGATATTGCCGGCGATCCGGCCGAGTTGAAAAACCTGGTCGGAGATCCCGCTCACCATAGTGTCGCAAAGGCATTTGCCGAAGAAGTTGAGGCGCGCTGGAACAGTGAAACGATCCGTGGCGATGTCCTGCGCACACAAAAGCAGCGCCGCGCGGTGCATGCGGCCATGCAGGAGGGTGCCCTCACGGCCTGGGACTATGGCCCGCCGCGGGATGCCACCCAGGAATACGTCCGTAATCATATGGACTGGACGGTTGCGGCGGCAAAAACACGCTTCCCACCACTGCAAGACTGAAGGGAACCGCATCATGAGCATTACGCTTTCCCAAGATGAGCTGAACCATATCAAAACCGGTTTTGATCGCGATCCGGCCCGATCCTGTTCGCTCGCTGCTGAAGCTTACACGGCACCCAAGTGGATGGAGCTTGAACATGAAGCTGTTTTCAAGCGCACATGGCAGTGGGTCTGTCACGTGGAAAAACTGCGTGAGCCGGGCTCGTTCGTAACGATCGATATTGCGGGCCAGCCTGTTTGTGTCGTGCGGGACAAGGAGGGCGTGCTGCGGGCGTTCTATAATGTCTGCAAGCACCGAGCGCATGAGCTCCTTCGCGGCGAGGGCCGGACATCGCGCATTACCTGTCCCTATCATGCCTGGACTTATGATCTTTCCGGCCAGTTGCACCGGGCGCCTGAGACTGACAATCTTGTCGACTTCAATGTCGCCGATGTGTGCCTCGATCAGGTGCCGGTGGAGGCGTT
>JAJFHB010000432.1 GCA_021775795.1 Hyphomicrobiales bacterium
CTGGATCCACCGGTTGCGCAAGGCGTTTGGATCGCCCAACCATTCCCTGTCGATGGAGCTTTGCGGCTGGGGTCGTTATCTGGCCAGCCAGTACGTGTTCGGCGCGGCTGTTCCCGGCGAGTACTTCCCCGACATCGACAATGCCGGTTGCCTGCTGTTTTGGGGTTTCAATCCAAGTGTTGCCCGGATCGCTCACGCCACAGCAACAGTTGAAGCACTGAAACGGGGAGCCAAGCTCATTGTTGTGGATCCTCGCCGTGCAGGGCTTGCCAGCCGGGCTGATCACTGGTTGAGGGTTCGCCCCGGCAGCGATGGTGCTCTCGCCCTTGGAATGGCGAATGTCATGATTGAGCGCGGCTGGTACGACAAGGACTTCATTCGCGAATGGACCAACGGCGCGCTGCTCGTGCGCTCCGACAACGGGCGCTTTCTCCGCGAAAGTGATCTGGAGGTTTCCGGCAGTGCTGACAACTACGTCTTCTGGAACAACAATGACGGCGGAACGGTTGTTCACAACCCTGCCACAGGGGCCATCGTCGGTGCCGCCGCGACTTCCGGCACCTTTGACATTGAAACGTTGGCAGGGCCACTAGCTTGTACACCTGCCTTTCAGCTCACAGACGACATGTGTGCCCGTCATTCTCCCGCCGAGGTTGAGCGTCTTACCGGTGTTGCAGCAGACGATGTTGTTGCCGCGGCACAAACATTGTGGGAATCCCGTCCCACGGGCTTTTACTCCTGGAGTGGCGTTGAACAACAAACCAACGCAACGCAGATCGCCCGCGCCATTGGGCTCCTCTATGCACTCACCGGCAGTTTTGATGACAAGGGCGGCAATGTCCTGTTCCCAAGCGTACCCATGGGCGACATTGCCGGCGAAGACCTGTTGTCAGCAGAGCAGCGGAGCAAGACGCTGGGTCTGGAAGAACGTCCCCTGGGGCATGCGCGCTTCGATCATGTCACCTCAAGCGATATCTACCGCGGCATTCTCGAGAAAAAACCCTACGCGGTGCGCGGGCTCGTGAGCTTTGGTTCGAACCTTCTCGTCGCCCACGCGGATGGCGAGCATGGCCGTAAGGCCCTGGCGACCCTGGACTTTCACGTCCATGCCGATCTTTTTATGAATCCGACAGCGGAGCAGGCGGATATTGTCCTGCCGGTAACAAGCCCTTTTGAATCGGAGGGGCTGAAGGCTGGATTTGAGATCAGCGAGGAAGCCCGCTCACTGGTGCAATTGCGCAAGCCCGTGGCCGAGCCGCGTGGAGAAGCGCGCTCGGATATGCAGATCACTTTCGATCTTGCCTGCAGACTTGGACTTGGTGAACACTTCTGGGAAGGCGACATTGATGCCGCCTACCGGCATCAACTCGCTCCCAGTGGGCTGACGTTGGAAGCATTGCGGGAAAACCCAGCAGGTATTCGAGTGCCACTGGAAACCCTTTACCGAAAGTTCGAGGCGCAGAATGATGGTGCAGTGACCGGCTTCAACACGCCGTCACGCAAGATCGAATTTTATTCAGAACTCATGTTGCAGCACGGCTATTCGGCGTTGCCTGAGTATGAAGAACCGCTGGTCAGCCCGCACTCCAGACCAGATCTCCTTGAGCACTATCCCCTGATCCTGACCTGTGCAAAGGACACGCTCTATTGCGAAAGCCAGCACCGTGGCCTTCCAAGTCTGCGCCGGCGTGCCCCGGACCCGCAGGTCGATATGCACCCAAAGGCAGCACAGGATCGCGAGATTGAAGCTGGTGACTGGGTTTACATTGCAACGCCCAATGGCAGGGTTCGTGCCCGCGCCCGGTTCAATGAGAGCCTTGATCCTCAGGTTGTCTGCGGACAGCATGGCTGGTGGCAGGCCTGCCCGGAATTAGAGGCACCCGGCTACGATGCCTTTGGCGACGACAGTGCCAACTTCAACCTCGTCATAAGCCACGATGATGTTGATCCGGTGAGCGGTTCTGTGCCGTTGCGCGCCTATCTCTGTGAGATTACGCGCCTGACCTGAGCAAACGATGACCGAATGAAGTGCAGTCGCGGCACCGCACTGAATGCGGCGTTTATTCTTGTGTTGGACTACCGTCCATCGTCCTCTTGTAGACACCTGTCAGACTGCCATTCTGAAATATTGGCGGCGTCGTGTGCCAGCAATCGAACGTCATCCCGTCATTCGCGCACTGCCGCATGACCATGTTGATCGACCAGTCGCTGACGGCGGTTGCAAACCACGGTTGGCGCTGCAGTATCCCGGTGAAAACGCGAGCTGTTTTGGCAGACATCAGATATCCGCCGGCACAATTTGTAACCGGCAGCTCATATTCCGTGATGCCTTCATGCTGCGCACTAATCAGGTGCCTGGTGCCGAGACCCAATACCGGGTCAAGCCCACCGGCAAGGTCGACATACAGCAGCCTGTCCGGGTCGGCCCGCTGATCGAGCTTGTCCAAAAGGCGGAAAAAGCGGATCTCTGATTCTTCTCCAAACACAGCATCATCCTCGAGGACGACCACATAATCCGCGTCAGGTGGGCAGGTTGCCCAGGCGCGATGATGCTTTCCGCCAATAGTGGTTTCCGCACCAGCGTACCAGCGCTTCCAGGTCGAGACGGCCTCAGGGCCAAGATAGACATTGTGAAACTGTCTGATGACCGAGGTTATGGAAGTCGAAAGGGAAGGCGGGTTGATCTTTCGGTGGTGAGCCCACAAACGTTCCATCCTCGCGAACATGATGGCGTGTTCGACAGACGACCAGCGGCTGACGGTTACATCGTCGGGTTGTTCAAATATCTCCTGAACCGACCCATTCACAAGGTCAGCCAGCTGACTGCAGGCCGGTCGGATGTGATCCAGACGCTCGGTTGCATTGTGGTGAACGATGAAAAAGGCAATTTTTGCAGCGTCAGCCATGCAGGAATACCGGTGGATTGCATCGGTTCAACCGACTGCAAAGCCAAATTGCGGGTGAGACCAGTTGAGAACCTGTGCCAGATCAAAAAATGCGAGGGGTTGCGTTTCACAGGTGGTGACAATCAGGGTCATATCGTTGTCGATATCAACGCCCTTGGGACCGCCTTCCATTTCGTTGATACGGCCTGAAAAATATGTCTCAATCGCCATAACGGGAACAGAAGCGATAGGTTCCAAGGCGCCACTCCAGCCGTTGTTGTTGTTGTCGTAGGCATGCACAAAGCGACTGCCCGCATCGGCCACCAATAAGTAGCGATCGTCGGCTGAAAACCGGAGGCCGTGCGGAAAGTTCGCGCCCGTCAGCGTGCCGTCGGGTTCTGAGCTTGGCCCGAGTGTCCGTGTTCTGTCGTACAGGAACACGCTGTGAGTGTCGTGGTTGCTTATAGCAAGCCACTGACCCGCAGTATCAACAGCAATCCCATCGGGAAGGTCTAGGCCCTTCTCAAGAAGCGTGGAATGGCTCCCGCATTTGTAACCGGCCTTCGTATCGACGGTATGGCGCGTCACCTGGTGTACGAGGTTGTTGCAAATCAGCAATTCAAAGTGACCATTGTCTAACTGGCGGGCACACACGGATCCCGGTGTGTCGATCCGCCGAAACAGACCACCGCCGATGAGACGGGTCGGAGCAAGTTCAACATTGGACAATGGGCTGCCGCGCTCGGGTATCTGGAAGATGGGTACTTTTCCACCGCGATTGGCAACCGCAATCGTATTCTCATCGAGAAAATCCACACCATGTGGACGCGCCAAAACGGAAGACTTGATCTCGACGAAACCGGTGGCGCAAACACGTCTTGAATCTAAGGTTCCCTGCAGCTCGACATCGAGTACAAGGATTGCGTTAGCCGCAAAGCCGACGATGGCCAGACGTTTGTTGCTTGGCGAAAACCTCACGTCCTCCGATCGGCCGAGTTGGGCAATGGCAGCGTGGACGTGGTCTGGAGCTTCAAATTCTATGCGCATGTTGCTGTTTGGTGCTGAACATTCTTGTCAAAACCCGCGCCATTCGTGCAGAGCTTTCAGCGATGATGGCGTGACGCGTTCAACACCAAAACCCGTTTTTGACCCCCGCCGATACTACGCATCAGATACCATATCTGGGAAGGTTTTCGCGGCGCTTTGCAGGGCATAAACTGACGCACTGGCATGCAAGTTATTCGGCGCTTTCTTGAAATGTGCCGGTTTTGAGGAATAGCGAGACATAATCCGTGACTTCGCCGCTGATCCGAAGGCCAGCATGACTGGAATCGACAACGACAAAATCGCTCATGCCTTCTATTTTTGTCGAGTCAACGGTCACCATTCCATCGTCCACGCCCGGCAGTAGTTCTTCGTTTTCCAACGTGTCCCATCTGCCGGCTATGACGCCAAGCGTATAATCAGGCGCAGTCAGGCTCTCCGGGAAATTGCCGGCACCGGTTCCAAGAACCTGTGCCGTTGGGCCCAGAACCTGGAACCACCATTTGTCGAGCAGATTATCGACGAGCGCCGTTCCTGCATTCGGAGTGCCGATAAGAACGACCTTGCCCATATTGGCGACGGTGTGATCTTCCAGATAGGACCTGATAAGCAAGCCCCCCAGGGAATGGCCGACAAAGTGCACCGG
>JAJFHB010000433.1 GCA_021775795.1 Hyphomicrobiales bacterium
ACAGCAGCCAATCAATAGTTTAACCGGTATACCCGGACACTCCACAGCCGCTTGTCGCGCCGTGGCGGGACGAGTAGGACGGTCACGAGGCAAGCACTCGCCCCCGAGACCACATGAGTTTGCGCTTCTCAGGCGCAAGCCCATATCCTACAAGGCCTGAAACCGTTAGAAACTATGGTCGCTGCGCAGAGATGTCCGAAACCACAGAAATAGAACGCGCAGAACAACTGCACGAAGAAGCGTTCGAACTCTACCGTCAGGGCGAGCTGGATTCAGCGCTGGCAACCGTTGAGCAATCGCTCATTGAGGATCTCACCTGGTCGACCAGCCACGCCACCCATGCTCTGATTCTGGCGGCCCGCGGCGAAGACCGTGCAGCAGAGCGGGCAGCCAATGCGGCACTCCGCATCGAACCCAAATATGCCTACGCACATTTTGCGCAAGGCGTCGTGCTGTTCGAGGGACAGGACTATCAACGCGCCGCCGGTGCCTTTGAAACCGCCATGCGTCTGGATGGCCAGTCCGGTGATGCCATGGTTCAGCTCGGCCTTTGCCAATGGCAACTAGGAGACAAGGTCTCCGCTCTGCAGAACTTTGAACGTGCCGCAGCCCTGTCGGAAGATGACCCACGACCGTTCCAATACATCGGCGCACTTGCCCTTGATTCAGGTGATCCCGAACAGGCTCTCGAAAGCATTGCCAAGGCAATCGCCATTGATGACGACAACCCGGAACTTGTGGCTCAGAAAGCGGAAGCGCTTTGGGATCTGGAGCGCCACGACGAAGTGCGCGAATTGCTCGGCGCGTGGGCCGCAAGCCACACCGATCAGGTATGGGTGCGCGACATGGCATCGCGCTGTGCTTTGCAAATTGGCGAAACTGAAGAGAGCCGCAAGTGGCTGACTGAGGCTTTGGCACTTGAGCCGGACAGCCCGGACCTGCAGCTGCTCGACGCTGTGATCAGCGCCACAACCGGCGCCTCCGAAGAGGCCATTGAGAAACTGGGAACAATCCTGGATCAGGACCCGGAAAACCTGGAGGCGCTGAACTACCTGGCTGCCCTGCAACAGGACCTGGGCGATTACACAAACTCAATCGCCACCTGCGCCAGGATTCTGGAACAAAACGCTTCTGACCTCAACGCTTTGCTGACGCTTTCGCGGTGCCATCTCGCCGAAGGCCGACGGCAGGAAGCGCAAAAACAGGTCGAGCTGGCGCTGGAACATCACCCGGATGACACTACGGCCCAGGAACTCGAGCGCGCCATCAAACTTTCTGAAGGGCTATTTTCGCGGTTTCTTGCAAGCGATCTCACCATTCCTGTCTACGGGACCTGCGCCGTGCTGGCGACGGCTGCGATTTACCTGGCCTTGCGCGGCAATAATCCTGCCATCGCCGGTCTTTGCGCTGTTGCGGCTTCAGCAGTTGCTCTTTGGTATCATCTGCGCAATCGCTAGAGTGCGTTTCAGCAAAATGTGCTCCAGGACAAATGCAGGGACTGATACGATGACAAGACCAGACCCTCTGCAGCACCGACACAACTGAAAAACAGCCAGGTCTATCTCTTGAATGTTTCTCTCCGTATCCATCGATCTCGTCGGTTCCACTGCCATCAAGCGCGCCATATCTCGTGATCGTCATGGCGATTACGCCAGCATCAACGCCATCTACGAGCGCTATGCCGAGATCATGTTTGACGTGGAGGGAGATCTTTATGCGAGCATTGCTGCAAGCGAGGTGCTCGATATTCGCGAGCTGTTTCTGGTTAAAATCATCGGTGATGAATATTGGTTCCTCTACGAGGTAAACGAGGATGAACCGGAAAGGCTTGAGGCCATCGCCACGAGCCTCATTGCAACGCTGCTTGACGTGTTCTCGGAAGACCGCCGTTTTGAGATGACAGACACACAAGGCACGCCATGTCATTTCGATCTCTCAACCAAAGCGCTCGTCGATCTTCTCACCAACGCCTTGCATCTGCCCCAGCGGCGCTTCTCTTTCTTTGAAAACAAGATCATGCACCTGTTGGGCTCTGAACATCAGGCAATGCATCTTGACCCATCCGACTACGCCGCGGTTTGTTACGGCCTCAACCTGCGCCCGCAAAGGCCGCCCAGCAAAGAGCTTTTGGGTGTCACCCGTTCAGATTATGTCGGCGTTCAGGTTGACCGCTTTTTCCGCACCACAACCGCCTGCAAACCGCGTCTCGTGACCGTGGGAGAGACACTGTGGGACCAGCTGTCGCTCAGCCATGTTCCGGTAAAACCGGGCACCGCAATCCAGACCGTGTCATCTCCCAACAGCAATTCCCTCGAAAGCGGATGCTCTGGCGCTTGCGAAACAATCCCGGCCAGCCAAATGCAGGGGATCAATATGGACTACACAGTCTGGCATTTGTTCAGGGACGATACCCTGCGCGATGAAATCTACGCACCCGATATAGAAGCCACGGACTTTCTCGACCCGACCCGGGCCTTTCTGGCACGCAGCGGGTTCTACGGCATGGGTCGTTCAGAAAGTGACTAGGCAATCCCCGTTTGCCACCGCTTTGACAAAACCGGTGGGTGCGGGAAGTCCGCCTTCACCAGCAGAAGCATTTCATCAGTCGGAAAGTTTTGGTGCGGATGGAGGGAATCGAACCCACACTTCCTTACGGAAACCAGATTTTGAGTCTGGCGCGTCTACCAGTTCCGCCACATCCGCACATGTTCTCCCGCGAAGCACGAAAAAGCTTCCGGGTGAGCGGCGCGATCATAGGCGCTGTTCTGCAGCCGTCAACTATTGAATGGACGCTTGTGCGATCAATCTCTCACGACACATTCGTCTGGCTGTAAAAGAGGCTCGGAGCGTCTGCAGCCTTTGCCTTAAGCCACGCCTCATCTTCCGCTGCATCGCCGAAACGATCCGGCGCATATATGTGCGCTGGAAAACGTGATTCTTTGCCTTCAATCATGTCTGCAATAATATGCCCGGCACCACCCGACAGGGTAACGCCGTGGGAGTTCATCGCCGTGCACACCCAAAGCCCGTCGCATCCATCAATCGGTCCGATGAGCGGGTTGCCGTCCGGCGTAAAACATTCAGGGCCATTCAGAAACGTGCGGACGGGCGCCTCGGCAAGGGCTGGAAAGAGTTCGGCGGCCCTCTCAAAATACGGGGCAAACTTGTCCCAATTGTCCGGCAGCAGGGAAAAGGCGAAAGGATCCGGCAAATCGCTCGTCGCCACTGTATTTGCCTGTTCATCGAAGCAGCCCATCAATTGTCCCCCAACCTCTTCGCGGCCATAGACCAGATCAGC
>JAJFHB010000434.1 GCA_021775795.1 Hyphomicrobiales bacterium
GACAGCGATGCGCATATCGTACGCGGCCTGATCGCAATATTGTTCAGGATCTACAACAAACAAACAGCACAACACATTCTGCAGGCTGATGCCATTTCAACTCTTGCCCGCATCGGCCTGGAAGATCATCTCACGCCACAACGATCAAACGGATTGCGTTCAATGGTGGAACGTATTGTCCGGGATGCAAATATTGCCCTGGCGCAGGCTGCCAACGGTTGATACAGCCCGCCGAATGGCAGTGGCACTGCCAAAATCCGTAATTCCCGATGCCTGCGCCTTACACCCCGCTGGGATTTCCCGCGTTGCCGCACAGTCCGTAGTGCCGGGCAAGCTGAGTGAGCGCGATCTGCAATATGACTTTTGCCGATCGCCTCGGCCAACCTTGGGCAATCTCTGTTTCTTCAAGACCCTGCAGATGACAGCAGGTGTCGACTGCAACACCGGCAAGCTCCGGTCCAAGCGCATCGACGGCGTGATGAAACCTTCGGCGTGCATCCAGGGCGTGGGCCGAGAGGTCCCGGTCCCGGTAACCTGATTTTTGGCGAGCAGTTTTGATCGGTGCCGCAGCATCCCAGCGCGACGTTACTGATTGCCTCAACATCGCCGCTTCAAAGTCCTGCCTTAGAGTTTCGCCGGCCCCAAACTGCGCCTCATCGATAATTGGCCCTCCGTCCTTGTTGCGTCGATTGTGGAGCCACGACAAAGGGCTTTCGGCATGATTGATCCTCACGATGACCGGAGTACTCGTATCGTCATCGATGCGGCGCATGCCAATGGCCCTGTCGGAATTTTCCGGCGAAGAGCCGTTTCCGCTGTGGGCACGACACCACTCGTGACCGGCATCGCTCAGATGACCCCGCCCCGGACAGGTTTCCAGTATCCAGCCACATGAAATGAAGGCTCTAACCACCATGTCCGACACTTCAGCTGTCGCCTGGCGACGGCCGTTCTTGTTCCAGACTTTCCAGTTTCCCCCTGAAGCTGATCGCCCAGGGCGCCTGTGCCTGCGCAGACTGGCATCAGCATCAACCAGCAAGCGGAACACCCGGGCCGCCTCTCGGTGTACTTCCTTTTCCGATACCATCAACTAGAGCCCTGCTTCTTCTGAAGCGGGCAATGGATCGCCTTCGCAAGGATCGTGCGCTCGAAGATGCAGCACGGCTTCGAGGTAATCGAGGGCCATGTCAAAGTCAGAAAAATCCCGCTTGTCCTCAACCTTTTGACAGGCATGGGCAGCTGTTGTGCGGTCGCGCCCGATCATCTCGCCGATCTGGGTAAAGGAACATCCAAAACCCACGTGCCCCAGATACATTGCCACCTGACGCGCTTCGGCAATTTGCGCATCACATCTGTTGGGTGACCGAAGTGCTGTTTCGCAAACGCCATAAGCCCGTGAAACCAAGTGAATGATACAGTTCAGATCAACAGGAGTTTGCGGTTCGTCCGGATGCGGCAACGGTACCGGAATTTGGTGGTCTGACCCCGGGTTCGCCCTTAACGCTGTAGAACGATGGGATAACCCCGGCGATGTCTCTTTTCCGGTGTATCTGACCAAACCTGTCCTGACGTGAGTTGTGTTCATGCGGCGCCCTCCGAATTAGGAATAAATACCTTTCTTTGTTTGAAATTACAACATGCGTTAACAGTGGGGATATTTTCTGCTATTTTTTACGCAATACGAGATATTTGGACATCACGGATGAAAAACAGGATCAGGTATTTTCGAAATTTGCGCAGTTGGACGCTGGCGCAACTTGCCGAAATTGTCGGTACCACGCCTCAAACCATTCAGCGGCTCGAAGTTGATACAATGACGGTATCAACCGATTGGCTGGAGAAAATCGCGACCGCCTTTGACATTCCGCCCATCATGTTGCTGAGCGACGACAGTGCGCTTGATGTACCAATGCTTGGTACAGCCGGATCGGGCGGCGACGTGCGGGCACCGCGGCCCAGCAAATCGGATATCAACTTTGTACTGGATGTGCCGGCACCGGACCCTGTCGCCATTGAAATCGATGAGGCTTTGGGGCCCTATGCGAAAGGAAGCATCCTGATTGGCAACAGGATGAAAGGCGACAACATGCTCAATGCTCTGGGCACAGACGCAATTGTTGCCCTGCAAAACGGCTCATTTGTGCTGAGAAAAGTCATCAAGGGAAGCGGCGAGCGGTTTACGCTGGTGCCAATCGGTCCGGATGGAGATGTTCTTTATGACGAAGAACCGCTGTGGATCGCAGGCCTCGTGATGCGGGTGGAGTATCTCTAGACCGGCAACTGGTCAAGAGAACCCAAACCTAAACAACTTCGCTCAAAAGCCTGGCTTCATCAGCCTCTGCGGCTGCAACGAAAGCATCGTAGCTTAGGATCATGTTGACGTTCTTTGAATCGTCCGACAGCGGTAGGCGAAGCCAGAACTGCACCAGATGGTCCCTGTTGCCGCGAGGCCCCCGCACCATACCCTGCGCGGGCTTGCTGCCGTCCACAACCCGGCAGTAGGCAGCATGCCAATAGTCTGACATGTCCCCCCAATTGAGATCGTCGAGATAGCAGCCGGTGATTTCCCGCTCATAGATGTCCCTGAGCTGTGTACCGGCCAGCCTGACCTTGAACCGGCGGCTGTCTGCATCTACGTCAATCAGACTGATGGAAGGTAACAAACGGGGAAAATCTGCTGGATGGATGTCCTCACGGGAGGGCATGGCACGCTCATTGGCGCAATTCAGCCAGTAATCATAGAGCTGTCTTTGCTCGGGCACAATCAGTTGAGCGCGAAATGCTAACTCGGATGATGCCGCGCTCATGACCACTTCCCCTCTCGAAATTCTTAAGAATCACCTCTAAGCAATATGAATCAGAATGACGAATCGGCGCAAGCCATTAATGAATCAGTAACTTTAAATTTCCCGAATTGGCGCGTTTTCTCGTACCGCCGGCTGCGCCAAACGAAAAAGCCCGCTCTTGAGAGCGGGCTGTGCTTCGATTTCCAGCGCTTTGAAAACTACGAGTTGTTGCTGCTTCTGCCCTTTTGACCGAGGCCCATTTTCTTCGCGAGTTGTGAGCGCGCAGCTGCATAGTTCGGGGCGACCATCGGATAGTCCCGTTGCAGACCCCACTTTTCCCGATACTCCTCCGGGCTGAGATCATAATGCGTGCGCAAGTGGCGTTTGAGTGATTTGAACCGTTTGCCATCTTCAAGACAAATAATGTAGTCCGGAGTAACCGAGCGACGCGGCGATACGGCCGGCTTCAGTTCAGGCTGCTCAGGCTTGTCTGCATTGTCTACAGCGCCTGAAAGAGCCCTGTGCACTTCAGATATGACAGTAGGCAAATCCGCTGTAGTTACAACATTGTTACTGACGTAAGCCGCCACGATTTCCGAGGTGAGTTCAACCAATTCTGCTTTCGATTCCATTTCCAGGTAACCCGCTTGTTTTATTTATTGGATTGTTCATTCGTGATCTGGTTCGCCAAAAAGCCGAATCCAGGTCGATAGTCGTTTCAAACACAAAAAAAGGGCGGCATGCTCCAATGTCACCGCCCCCCCGAGCTCTGATTGACTGTAACCGGTCTGTACACAGACCGAATCGTCAAAAAGAAATATCCCGTCTTTATGTGCTCATGCGCAGGTGAATTTCAAGTATTTTCTTCAGCAAATTTGGTCTAACTTTGGAAAAATGCCGTATGGTTACTAAATCATGCGGATATTGTGCGGTTAAATGCCCTAGTGCAAAGAACAATCAAACAACAGTTGCACATGATGTTCCCAAAAGCAGGGTTATCATTACGGGTTTCCTACTACAGACAGGAATACAACCCAAAGTAAAAATTTCAACCTATACACACGCTGAATGAAGCTATCGACCTACGAGATGTGTCGCGTTGGTGCCGCAAACAACAGCCAATGCAACGCTCCAACGATCATCGTTTAGCGGGGAACGGTCTGTTTTTGCCGGTCTCTACACTAACTCTGGCAAGTGCAACAAACCTGCTCAGGTTCTTCAGCTGGCAAAGAAATACAACACCAGATAGGCGACAAGCAGGATCGTTGTCCAGATAGCCATGCTACCGGTTGGCCAGGTTCGGGCCAAGACGCCACGGGGCCCGTGATGGCGGTAGATCTGTGCGACGAGCCGCTCCAGTGCGGTATATGACTGCTTAACAAACCGCGCCCAGACTCGCATGCGAGCCAGCCCAAACTTGTGCGCGACCGCCTTTCCGAACGCGCGATAGAACCAATCGAAGTCGAGCGATATGGTGAGCGTGCGTTTGAGAAGACCGAGCATGAGAAAGAACGCAAGCCCGGAAAACAGGAGCAACTGCAACATGCTGGTGACGTGGCTTGGCGTATAGGGCACATAGTCCACCGGATGGGGCAGCAGATCGTAGAGCAGCCCCGGCAGTACACCAAGGCCGATACACAGGACCGAGAACAAAACCATGGCGAGCTTCATGTTCCAGGGCGGCTCCTCGGGGCGCAATCCGGAATCCTTCTGGAAGAACACAAACCACGGAAACTTGATGCCGGCGTGCAGGAAAACCCCTGCCGAAGCAGCCATTAACAGGAACCACACGATCGCCAGGTGCTCATCTACAGCCGCCTGCGAGATCATTGATTTGGAGATGAATCCGGATGTCAGCGGAAACGAGGAAATCGACAGCGCTCCGATGATGCCGCACACGGTCGTCAGTGGCATGGTGCGGAACAAGCCGCCAAGATCAGTACACTTCTCCTTGCCCGTCATGTAAAGGACCGAGCCCGCGGACATCAGCAAAAGCGCCTTGTAGATGATATGTGTAAATGCATGCGCGGCCGCACCATTCAGCGCCATCACCGTACCTATGCCCACGCCAGTGACCATGAACCCGACCTGGTTGACGATGCTGTATGCGAGAATGCGACGCATGTTGTTTTCAAGGATCGCATAGACGATCCCGTAGAAGACCATGTAGAGCCCAACAAAAATAAGAATCTCGGCGCCCGGGAATCCACGCAACAGCACCAGAACCGCCGTCTTGGTGGTAAATGCGGAGAGGAACACCATGCCGCTCCATGACGAGGACGGGTAGGCGTCAGGCAGCCAGGCCGACAGTGGTGGCGCTCCGACATTGATCAGGAAGCCAATCAGGATCATCCACCGTGCCGGCGTATCGGGCGTCATCGCGGTGAATTCTACCGCTCCGGTCGTGGCGATCTCGCCGGCGATACCCGCCATCAGGATCACACCGCCCAGCAGGTGAATGGAGACATAGCGCATGCTTGCAGCAAAGGCCGCGGAGCCGGCACACCAGATGACCAGCGTGGATGCAAGCGCCATGATCTCCCAGAAGACGAACAATGTTATTAGATCGCCTGAGAACGCCACGCCGATGGCCGAGCCGGCGTAGATGAACGCTGCAGACAGCTCCAGCGTATTTTTCTGCTTCAGTGCAAAAAGACCGCCGCCGAACGCCATAATGGCGAAGACGGTCGCAAACAGGCGTCCAAGCGCATCGCCCTCGACCGGTACCAGCGAGTAGCCGAGGAACGACACTTCAAACGCCGGTCCGTCTCCCACAAGCCAGACCTGAACGAGTGTGACGAGAGGGGCCGCGAGGATCATGGCCGTGCGCAGGCGCGCGGACAATACCGGCAAAATGGCGCCGGCCGCGATTAGCACAAGTGCGGGCGGGATCAGGAAGCTAGTCATCGTAGTATGTGTCCGGACGCTTGATCATGGCGCCAAGCGCCTTGGCAAATGCGACCATGACGACGCAGATCGCGAAGCCATACCAGGCATAGAAACCGAAGATTCCGTCCAAGGTGAAATGCTCGTGGTGATGGATCCAGATGTCCGTCGCGACCAGCAATGCCAGGATCGCGATGGACGCGACCCAGAGCTTTCTGATGGTGGTCGGGCGTACAAGCCAGTGATCGTCCATAATCTATAGTCCTCCGAGCATGCGTGACAGCGTGAGTGCCGCTTCCGGAAACAGAAACAGCAGGACGGTTCCCGCTGCCGTGGCCGTCAGCGCGATGAC
>JAJFHB010000435.1 GCA_021775795.1 Hyphomicrobiales bacterium
CAAAGCCGGCGGCAACCGCCATGTACGCCCAGGCCTCGAACGGGTTTGTCATTGCACACACATTTTATTCATCCTGCACAGCCGCGAGCCCTCAACAGAAGCTCCACTCGATCAATACACCAGCGAGCATGCGCTCACAGCAATAGTACACCGTATTCCAATTTCAAAATTCATCGCCGCGCTCGCCAGGACATTGGCCACGGCACCGCTACAGATGCGCTATCTTGTCGAACATACAAATGGACCCAACTGTCGGTATGTTTAAGCCTCCAAACTCAACAAACCTGGAGGCGCAAAAGCATGACCGTTATTGGAACCGTCGAGAGCCTTTGGCGCTATCCCGTAAAGAGCATGCGCGGTGAGCAAATCAACAGTGCTTTCGCCGGATTTGCCGGCGTTTATGGCGACCGCATATACGCGCTGAAAAGCAGCACCGCCGAGCCGGGGTTCCCCTATCTGACCGGCCGGGAGCATCGCGAACTGCTGCTTTATCAACCCAGGTTTCGCAACCAGCAGAATGCGGCATCACCCCTCAATCTGGCGGAAGCTGAAGGTCTGGAGCCCGGATTGACGTCGCTCTATGCAGAAATGGATGATCTCAAACTGGAAGTTGTGACCCCGTCAGGAACTGTATTGGCGATCGACGACCCGGAACTGATCGACATGTTGCAGCACAAGGCGAATGATGAAGACACGGTCAGCTTGCTGCGTTCTCACCGTTCCATGACTGATTGCCGGCCACTATCGCTCATCTCTCTGCAAACCGTCGAACGCCTTGCAGATGACTGCGGCACATCAATCGACAAACGGCAGTTCCGGGCGAATGTGTATTTGAACATGGAAAACACCAATGGATTTGCAGAGGATGATCTCGTCGGCAAGACCCTGGCAATCGGTCCGAAAGTCGAAGTTTCAATTCTCGAGCGCGACCCACGGTGCGCCATGATCACTCTGGATCCGGACACCGCTAAATCAAATCCGCTTCCCTTGCGCCAAGTTGCCAAAGCCCGGGACGGCATGGCCGGCGTCTACGCTGCTGTTCTGAAAGAAGGAACCATCAGTGATGGTGACGAAATTCGGCTTGTTGGCTAACGCTGTCATCAAACAAATTGATCAGACCCAGAAGGAACAGCCGCATGTCTAAACTCACGACACCACTTTGTCGCCTTCTGGGCATCGAACACCCGATCATCCAGGCGCCCATTTCATCATCGCCCGAATTCATCGCAGCTGTCTCAAATGCCGGCGGATTGGGGATGATACAGGCCACGTGGCATGACCCGGACGCGCTGCGCAGGACGATTGCAAAGGTCCGCGACCGGACTGAACGCCCTTTCGGTGCCAATTTTGTTCTTTCGATTACCGAAGAAGAAAACCATGCAAATCTGCATGTGGCATTGGAAGAAGGTGTTCCGGTCGTTTCAACCTTTTGGGCTGATCCATCACCGGTAATCGAACGCATTCGCGAGGCTGGTGCAATCGCGCTCCACACAGTGGGCTCGGCCCGAGAGGCGAGGCATGTCGTTGACATGGGCGTCCATGGTGTTGTCGCGCAAGGGGTTGAAGCGGGGGGGCATGTCCATGGTCAGGTCGGAACCATGGTTTTGACACCTGCTGTGGTTGATGCAGTCCCCGATGCCCACGTGATCACCGCCGGTGGCATTGCCAATGGCCGCGGCCTGGCAGCCGCGTTGGCACTGGGCGCAGGAGCCGTTTGGATCGGGACCCGATTTCTGCTGGCAAACGAATTTGAGGGCCACCCTGATTACCAGGAGAAGCTCAAGTCCGCCCGTGAAACCGACACGGTTCTTTCAAAGGTTTTCGACGACGGCTGGCCGGATGCCATGCACCGTTGCCTCACGAACGACACGCTGGAAGCATGGAGTGCCGCTGGCAAACCACCTCCAGGCGAACGCCCCAATGAGGGCGAAGTCGTGGCCTTTCAAAAGTCCGGCGACCCGATCACGCGGTACAGTTTCAACAACCCGGCCAAAGGCATGACCGGTGATGTCACATCAATTGCGATGTATGCCGGTCAGGGAGCAGGACTGACGAACCAGGAGAAGCCCGCCGCCGAAATCATCCAGGAAATGGTGGAAGATGCGGCGGCAGTTCTCAACCGTTTGGCGCCAGCTTAAGAGAGCCTTCTTTCTCCTACGCTGTGCCTGCCTGCAACTCTGCCAGGATCTCGTCGATAACCTTGTAACCGCCGCCCCAGCCGTTACCCATTCCAGCCATCTTTTCGGCGAAACAGGCAACTTCTGCATCTGTTGCGTCAACCGGCATCATGGTCAGCCGCACATTTGTCTTGGACCCGGCGCCCTCAAAGGTGACGGTAGTCAAAAACACGCGCGGCCAGTTTTCCATCATCGGGTTCGAGACAACGTTCCACTCAGCATCTGTGGATGAGTGATGCCAGACAAGTTTCTGCTGGGGCTCAACTTCCTGAAAAACCATTTTGCTGAGATCAGACTTGTCGCCCCATTTCATTTCGTTGAGCCAGCTTCCACCAGGTTTTAAATCAAACTTGTGGATGATGGTTTCAATGCCCGGGCCATACCAGCGTGCAAGCAATTCAGGATCAGTCCAGGCCTGCCACACCATCTCAAGCGGTGCATCAAACACCCGATCCAACAAGTACTCCGGCATTTCACTCATTTTCTGCTCCCTTGCCTTCCACCATTTTCATGCTGAGAAGGACATCATCAAGCTTGTCAAAGCTCGCCCCCCAAAACATCTTGAATTCCGTAAGCCAATCGTAAGCCACGACCATTGTTTCCGCTTTCAGCGTCGCCGGGCGGCGTTGCTCATCAACGCCACGCGAAATCAACCCTGCCCTCTCCAACACCTTCAGATGCCGGGAAATCGCGGGCTGGCTCATTTCGAACGGCGCTGCAATTTCGTTTACTGAAGCCTGACCATCCGCCAGCCGCGACAGTATTGCCCGCCGTGTCGGGTCAGCCAGAGCTGCAAATATAGCATCCAGATTTGCATCTGGATTTATATAACCACTTAGTTCCATAACATAATTGTTATATAGATAAGCATGATTGTCAAGCGCCTGTATGGAAGCAGTCGCAATGCGGCGGCACACGCAGAAAGACGGTAGGAAATGTGGAGTAAATGAAGCAGGTGACAGGAATGCGCGGAGCGTCCCGCGCATTCCTGAGCGTTGCAAATTTGAAATTAGTTCAGGGCTTGAGGGTGCATAATGTCGAGGCCCTCACCTGCATGTGTG
>JAJFHB010000436.1 GCA_021775795.1 Hyphomicrobiales bacterium
CACCGCCGCTGCTTCAACCCGCGCCGCGCAGAATTTGAACTCGGGAATCTTGCCGAACGGGTCAAGGCTTGGATTGGTTAGTTCATTGGCAGCAGCTTCCACAAAGGCAAAAGGCACAAACACCACGCCTTCGGGAATGGCGCCATCAGCGCGCGCAATTATCTCGATGGCACCGCGTCGGGTTGCGATGCGCACCGGATCGCCCGGCTCAAGTCCAAGCTTGCGAATGTCGAGCGGATTCAACTGTGCGCTCGGGCCCGGTTCAATCGCATCGAGATTAGTGGCCCGGCGTGTCATGGCGCCCGTGTGCCAATGCTCAAGCTGCCGGCCGGTCGTGAGCACGAAAGGAAATTCCTCATCCGGCTGTTCATCCGGTGGCACGATCTCTGCGGGCACGAACTTGCCAAGACCTGTGGGGGTCGGAAAGCAGTCGCCGAAGACGATATCTTTGCCGGGAACGTCTGGTGCGTCGCAAGGATAGGTGACGGAATTTTCCACCTGTAACCGGTCCCAGCTGATGTTGTTGAGTGACGGCATCGCTTGCTGCATCTCCGCAAAAATGTCCGCCGGCCCTTCATAATTCCAATCAAGGCCCATGCGCCGGGCGATTTCCAGTGTAATCCACCAGTCCGGCATCGCATCACCGGGAGCATCCAGCGCCTTGCGGCCCATCTGCACCTGGCGGTTCGTGTTGCTGACGGTACCGTCCTTTTCCGGCCACGCAGCAGCGGGCAGGATGACATCAGCAAACATCGCCGTTTCGGTCAGGAAGATGTCCTGCACCACGAGATGATCCAGCTTGGCAAGCGCTGCGCGCGCATGATGCGCATCCGGGTCAGACATGGCCGGGTTTTCGCCCAGCACATACATGCCCGTAATGTCATCTGCGTGAACGGCATCCATGATTTCAACCACGGTCAGGCCGGGTTCGGGATCAAGCTCAACACCCCAGAGTTTTTCAAAGCGCAAACGGTTGTCGTCCCCGCCAACTTTCGCATAGTCCGGAAAGAACATGGGAATAAGGCCAGCATCAGAGGCCCCCTGGACATTGTTCTGACCACGCAACGGGTGCAACCCTGTACCTTTGCGGCCCACCTGCCCGGTCATCAGCGCCAGAGAAATCAGGCAGCGGGCATTATCTGTGCCGTGGACATGCTGGGAAACACCCATGCCCCAGAATATTATGGCTGCATTGGCCTTGGCATAGGTGCGTGCCACAGTGCGGATAACATCCGGCTCGATACCGCAAATCGGCGCCATTGCTTCCGGTGAAAATTTTACCAGATGCTCGCGCATGCGTTCAAAGCCTTCAGTGTGAGCCTGCACATACTGCTCATCCTGCAGGCCTTCATCCACAATCACATGCATAATGGCGTTCAGGAGTGAGACATCCCCACCCGGCTTGAACTGAAGCATGTGTTTGGCGTGTTTTTTCAAAGCATGGCCGCGCGGGTCCATGACAATCAGGGTCGCGCCCCGTTTGGCTGCCTGCTTGAAATAAGTCGCAGCGACCGGGTGATTATTTGTGGGGCTCGCGCCGATGACAATAATGACATCTGAATCACCCACCGCTGTGAACGGGGCCGTCACGGCGCCGGAGCCGATGGTCTCCATGAGGGCTGCAACGGACGACGCATGGCAAAGGCGCGTACAGTGATCCACATTGTTGCAGCCAAAACCGGTGCGCACCATCTTCTGGAAAATATAAGCTTCTTCATTCGAGCATTTGGCCGAACCAAAACCTGCCAATGCCTTGGAACCTTTTCCATCGCGGATGCCCGCCAGACCGGAAGCAGCAAAATCAAGCGCTTCCTCCCAAGTCGCCTCACGGAAATGCTCCAGCGGATTGGACGGATCCATATCCGGCTCTGAGCTTTTCGCCACGCCCTGTTTACGGATCAAAGGCTTGGTCAGTCGTTCGGGACTTGCAACATAGTCGAAACCAAACCGGCCCTTGACGCAAAGGCGGTTCTCGTTTGCGGGGCCACCGGAGCCCTCCACATAGGCAATCTCATTGTCGCGAATTTTGTAGGTGATCTGGCAACCGACGCCACAATAAGGGCAGATCGAATTGACTTCCCGGTCTGCAGCGCTGCTGCCACGACCGGCTTCGTCCACCAGGTTTGCCGGCATGAGAGCACCGGTCGGACAGGCTTGCACGCACTCTCCGCAGGCCACACAGGTCGAAGCCCCCATGGGGTCGTCGAAATCGAAGACAATCTTTGAATGCGCCCCGCGATAGGCCAGACCGATAACATCGTTGACCTGAACCTCGCGGCATGCCCTCACACAAAGATTACAGTGGATGCAGGCATCCAGATTGACGGCCATGGCCGGGTGCGATGCATCCGCCTCCAGGCGTGGACGCGAGGGAAAGCGGCTGTCGGCGACATCTTGAACATCCGCCCACTTCCAGAAACTCGAGAGTTCGTCATGGGCATCAGGCCTGGCCGGCTGATCAGCCATCAAGAGTTCCGTCACCATCCGGCGGGCGGTGCTCGCCCGGTCCGACTGACTCACGACCTTCATGCCTTCTGTCGGGGTGCGAATGCACGACGCTGCCAATACACGTTCGCCTTCAATTTCCACCATGCAGGCACGACAATTGCCGTCAGCCCGATAACCCGGGGAATCTTTCCAGCACAGGTGCGGAATATCCGTACCTTCACGTTTCGCCACCTGCCAGATGGTTTCTTCCGATG
>JAJFHB010000437.1 GCA_021775795.1 Hyphomicrobiales bacterium
GGCAGCCTCAAGGCCGTGGTCTGTACCTCAACTCTTGATCTGGGTATCGACTGGGGAGATGTCGATCTCGTCATAAATGTGGGTGCTCCAAAAGGTGCAAGCCGCCTGCTGCAGCGCATTGGCCGAGCCAATCATCGCCTCGACGAGCCCAGCCGTGCATTGCTCGTGCCGGCCAACAGGTTCGAGGTGCTTGAGTGTCGGGCGGCTCAGGAAGCGGCATACCGGAACCAGCAGGACAGTCAGCCGCCAACCGAAATGAAACTCGATGTGCTGGCGCAACATGTCCTGGGCATGGCCTGCGCTGAGCCTTTTGAGTTGGAAGCATTGTTTGAAGAAGTGCACTCGGCCTTTGCCTACCGGCATCTGACCCGTGATGTTTTCGAGCGTGTTGTCGACTTTGTTGCAACAGGCGGTTATGCGCTGAAATCCTATGACCGTTACGCCAAGTTGCGCCCGACCGCTGAGGGCCGATTTCGCATTGCCCATCCCCGCGTTGCCCAGCAATACCGCATGAACATCGGCACCATTGTCGAGGCGCCCATGTTGAAGGTCAGGCTCGTCCGCAAGCGCACGGCAAAATCTGCACCGCTTGGCCGAGGTGGGCGTTACCTGGGAGAGATCGAAGAGGGTTTCATCGATCAATTGGTGTCGGGCGACACCTTCATTTTTGCCGGGCATATTCTGCGATTCGAAGGCCTTGCGGAAACGGAAGCCTACGTGACCCGGGCCAACGCCGAGGAGCCGCGCATTCCAGCCTATCAGGGTGGTAAGTTTCCGCTTTCAACATATCTCGCTGAGCGTGTGCGCGAACTGCTTGGCGATCAGGAGGGATGGAAGGAGCTGCCGGCCCAGGTCCGCGACTGGCTGTCGGTACAAAGGTTCAAATCGGTGATCCCGCCGCCGGACCGCATGCTGGTCGAAACCTTCCCGCGCGGCCGCAAGTACTACATGGTCTGCTATCCGTTTGAAGGACGCCTGGCGCATCAGACCTTGGGCATGCTGCTCACCCGACGGCTCGACCGCTGGGGCGCCAGGCCTCTTGGCTTTGTTGCCAGCGAATATTCTCTTGCAATCTGGGGGCTGCGTGACCTGAGCCTTATGTGCGATGCCGGGCACTTGTCTCTCGGCACACTGTTTGGCGAAGACATGCTGGGTGATGATCTGGAAGAATGGTTGGCGGAATCCAGTCTCATGAAACGGACGTTCCGAAATTGCGCTGTGATTGCAGGCCTCATCGAAAAGCGCCACCCGGGCAAGGAAAAGACGGGCCGGCAGATGACAGTGTCAGCAGATCTCATCTATGACGTGCTGCGTGCCCACGAGCCCGACCACATATTGTTGCGTGCCGCATGGGATGATGCTTCTGCAGGTCTGCTGGACATCGCCCGCCTCGCGGATATGTTGAAGCGAATCAAAGGCCACATTATTCATCGGTCCCTGGAAACGGTGTCGCCGCTTGCCGTGCCGGTTATGCTCGATATTGGCCGGGAACCGGTTTATGGAGAGGCAAGCGAGGCGTTGCTTCAGGAAGTGGCGGACGATCTGATTGAGGAGGCCATGCGGCTTGTCTGAGACAGCACCCAGCATGAAGGCGCAAGCCGGCACCGAACAGGTCCGCATCAGATTGTGCGGTGTTGCCGTTGTGCCTGACACCTCAGGGGCGCTTTACCTGCCCGCCTCCGGCACACTTGTTGTCGCCGATCTTCACTTCGAAAAGGGTTCAGCCTTTGCTGCCCGTGGCGTTCATCTGCCACCCTATGACACGCGCTCGACCCTGTTCCGGCTGCAGCATCTGATTGATCATTATGCACCGCAAACGGTCGTGGCGCTTGGGGACAGCTTTCACGACGGCTCAGCGGGCAAGCGCATATGTCGCGAAGATGCGGACGTATTGCGCTCTCTCACCGCTTCTTGCCGCTGGATCTGGATCACTGGCAATCATGATCCCGAGCCACCGGACAATCTCGGTGGCGAAGTCGTTGAGACGCACGAAGAAGGCCCGTTTCTGTTCAGGCATATACCTGCAAATGGTTTGGCAACTGGCGAGATTGCCGGCCACCTGCATCCCGTCGCCACTGTTGCAAGCCGTGGCCGCCGTTTGCGCCGGCGTTGTTTTGTCAGCGATGGAACGCGGCTGGTGATGCCTGCATTCGGGGCCTACACCGGCGGCCTCGGGGTTACGGCAGAGCCCTTCTGGAAGTTGTTCGATGCTGGTCAGTTCACAGCCTGGATGATTGGCCGCGACCGTGTTTACCCGGTTTCTTCCAAGCGTCTCACGGCTGCGCAATAATGGCAGCGGTGAGGGCCAGCAGGGTCAATACAGCGGCGCCTGTCATTTCCATGCGCACACGAACTGCCCAGGCGGGCAGGCGCCCGGTCTGGCTGCTCAAGAGATCCCACACGGCCTGAAACAAAAAGGCTGTGATCTGTAGGGCAGCCCCGTAAAGCGGTATGGCGAAAAGCGATATCCAGCCGATAGCACCGGGCAGGAGCGCGGCTCCCAGTTCCAGATAGTTGGATTTCCCATCCACCGCCTTGAGTGCATAACCCCAGCGTGCGCCGCCCATGAACGACAACACCACCGCACCATAGGTCAGCGTGTGCTGTGCCCATTGCGGCTCGATGTCGGAAGAGAGCCAGGCCATTGCGGATAAGACAACCAGGGGCACAACACATGCCCATGCGGTCAGACGGCTGGCGAGGGGTGGGGTGCGCATCGTATCTGCTTGCAGCGATCTCGTTGACGAACTGGTGGGACGCGAGAGCAAATGCCCTCGCGCAGATATCAGCATACGTCAATTCTGCCGGAATGAAACGGTCGGGGTCTTTCGCTCTTCACCAAACGGGCATCATGCCATGGCAAAAGCGATCAACTGGTGCGTGACCTCAAACGTTCAAGCAGAGCAGGAGTAATGGCGCCCGATGAGTCCATTTCATTGGCGCCCTGGAAGCTCGAGATGGCATCGCGGGTACGCGATCCCATGATGCCGTCAGGGGTGCCGGCGCTGTATCCAAGCTGGTTCAGCAGCGTTTGCACTTCACGCACCATGTCCTGGGTCGCCGATGCGTTGGCCTGGGCAGAGCCCGCCCGTCCAGCCCAGCCGTTGCTCGGCTCGGTTACGGTGTTTGCTGCCTCAATCATGGGCTTGGCGCGCCAGTTCTCAACATCAACCTTGGTCTGCAAGAGTTCCTGAGCCGTCAACCGCCCTTCAATCACCGAAATGCGGGACGCGGCATCCTGATCACCCTGATTTGCCGCAAGAGCGAACCAGCGGTAGGCATCAATCATGCTCTCCTCAACACCGAGACCGCGCTCGTGCAGGATTGCCAGATTATACTGGCTGTCGCGCAAACCGAGTTCCGCAGCGTTGCGGAACCACAAAGCAGCGGACGTGAAATTGGGTGTGCCGCGGCTACCATCAGCGTAGATCACAGCCAGGTTGTGCATGGCCTTGCGGTTGCCGTTTTCCGCCGCACGTTCATACCAGATACGTGCTGCTGCGAGATCCTCAGGCACACCCCGGCCTTTTTCGTAGAAAGTTGCCAGACGGTACTGCGCCGGTGCCAGTCCGCGCGCTGCGGCGCGCTGGTACCACATGGCAGCCAGCCGGTAGTCCTGAGCAACTCCGTTGCCGTCCGTATAGGCTGTTGCGACGAGGAACTGTGCTGTGGCATCGCCTGATGCTGCGGCGACACGAAGATCCATCGAGCCAACACCTGGCGCTGGCAGGTCGTCCGGATCAATGTTCGCTGTGAGCGAGGCGTCGCTGTCACCGCGCCCGGAGCGGTCGACGATTTGTTCGTCGCCCATGTCTGTATTGAGATTGAAGCCTTCAAGCCCACCGTCATTCAGCAGAGGGTCCACGGTGAAGTGGGTGACGTTCTCTGTCTCTTCGGGAATTGGATTGATGCTGCCCGTCGTGATGGGATCGCTCGGCACAGGCTCCAGTGTCGCTACAATCTCTTCGGACGGCTGCAGGGGCACCATTTCCGTGTCGGCTTCGGAACTCTGTGTGCCAGGCCCCGGTGGCAGGGTCGTTTCCAGCGGCGCAATCTCCGGCAGACTTTCGCTCGGCACGTCGCTCAAAAGAGGCGGCATTTCGAGCATCGCCGGTTCATCGAGCTGTGATGGCACGGCCAGTTCGCTCACCGGTGGCACGCTCAGGTCACTCGTTGTGGTGCTGCTCTTGTTACCCAGGAAATTGTAGGCCGATGCCGCACCGATGAGGAGCAGTACAATGGCTGCGAGTATCAAAGGGCGGCGCTTCTTGCTTGTGGTGCCATCGCCCGCATCTTCAACCGCGCCTGAGGCCGCTTCAGCAGCTTTCTTGTTCCGCCGTAGTAGTTGGAACCTGGAACGGCCGCTGTCTGCCTGAGGCTCATCTGATGCAGCCTGTGCGGCGCGACGGGCGGCAGCGATAAAATCATTACGCCGGTTTGCCGGGTCGTTGTCGGCTGCAGACAGATCAGGTGCTGCATTGAGTGCAGGGCTTCCCGATGGCATCGGGCTTGGAGTAAAGGGTTCCCCGGCCGCCAGACTGGTGGCCTCAGGTGCCTTATTGTTGGACTGGGGGGCGCCGCCTGCCAGGATTTCTTCCATCTCCTGTGCAGCTTTTGCGTCTATCGCGGCGCGCCATGAGGGCTCCTCTGTTTTTGGAGCCGTCACGGGCATTTCATCGGTGCTGTTGACCGGAGGCAGTTCGGCGCCCGCGTACGCGGGTGCCGGTGCCGGTGTGGCCATCCCCGCGTTGGCAGACCCCGCACTGGCAGACAGAGGCGCGTTGTTTTCGAGGGCAACGATGCGCATGACGACTTTTTCAAGTGTCTCGTGCACCGCCTCGAGAGTTTCTTGGGTCCGCTGGTCCGCTGTTTCGGCGCTTGCCTTGATGCCGGCAAGGCCCTGCTCCAGCGCAATAACGGTGCTGGAAGCTGTTTCCCCGTTCGAACCGTCAGCCTGCAATTGCTCAACCATACGTTTGGCGGCGCGATCTGCGGCTTCGTTTGCCCAGTTACGTGTCTGCTCAACGCTTTCAAAGAGCTGAGCGATACTCTTTTCAATGGCCTGGATACCGCTATAGCGCTGTTCCGCAGCGTTCAGCCGCTTGCCGAGCCCGGAAATCTGTTCTTCCACGGCCTGAACCAGCTGATCCGAACCGCCGCCGTCCTGATTTGCTGCAAGACGGGCATCAAGCTCATGAACTTTCCGTTCGATGATCTCTAGAGCCGGGTCCGGTGTCTGGCTGTCGATTTTTGCAGCGATCTTGTTCGTCACTTCACCAATGCGCTGGTCGAGGGCTGAGCCAAGTTCAGCGGAAACATTGTTGAGGCGCTTTTCAAGATCGGCAAAAGCCGTGTCGTTGCAGGCGTCGGCGAATTTCTGCTCGACCGTCTGCTTCAGGCCACCGACAACCTCGCTGAGTGCGTTGAGGTCGCGCTCTGATGCAGCATGGTGTTTGATCAGTTCAATGTCGCCCGTGAGCGCCGAGACTTCAGTGCTCAGGTGTGAAAGCGATTGAGCTGTTTCTTCGGCCGGCTGTGATGCATCCTGAATTTGCCGGGCAAGCTCTTCGAGCTGGCTTTCGACCGTCCGCACGTCATCCCTTGTCGATGACACGGCAACGGCAGCAGCCTCTGCGGCAGCACTCTCTGAATGTGAAGCAACACTGTCCAGGCGATCATTGAGACCGGTGATGCGGCGCTCTAGATGGCCATGCAATTCGCTGACCGAACTTTCGGTGCGTTGTTCCGTGCCCTCGATCCGGTCGATGAGATGGATCAGGCGCTGTTCGATGTCTTCGGCAAGGCCGTTCGATTTGCCGTCATTCATCTGATCGACACGGTGGCCAAGCGCGGTGAGTTGATTTTCGATTTCGCCGAGTATTTTGCGGCTCGCCTGATCGGCTCCTTTCGGAGCTGTTGCCACTTCGCCGGCCAGGTCGGTCAGGTTTCCGCGAAGTTCATCAATGTTTACCCGCAAGGCTGTGTCTGATTGTTCGATGTAACCGACAACACTGTTGAGGGCCTTTTCGATCGAATCATAGCGCTCATCACCGTGGGCATCCGCATGACCCTGGCGTTCCGCCATGGCGTGCGATGTGGACAGAGCTTCGGTCAGTTGGTCGAGCCGGCTGCCCAGTGATTTGAATGAACTTGCTGTGGTGTTTTCATTGCGGGCGACGCGTTCGAGAACATATTGCAGAGGTTCATCGCTTGGCGCGCTGCTGGCATGGTAATTCCGGTGCAGGGTTGTATCTGATTGTCCGACCGTCAAAGCGTGAAGCTGATCTTCCAGCTCAACCAGCTTGTCACGCATGTCAACGTCGCCTGTCCGCCGGCTTGCAAATCCTGATGCGTTGGCCCGGGGTGTGGAAACTTCCGGTGATGTTGCTGTATCGAAGATTGTGGAGTTCAGCCATTGGCCCAGCGTTTGGCCAGAGCGCTGCGCAGCACGCTTTGCGGCTTCGCGCGCTTTTGGGTCGATGCCCTTTACGCTCCATGACGGTGCGGAATTCATTTTGGCTCACTCTCCACAACTAAACACACTCAAAGGCACAAGAAATTCAAAGGCGATACTCAGACACAACGGTCAACGCGCAGACTCATGCATCTGCGAATGTTAAATTTCTTAGTAAAAAATCGGTTAATTACTTGGCTTTTTTGGA
>JAJFHB010000438.1 GCA_021775795.1 Hyphomicrobiales bacterium
CATCTTCGATGTTGTTGCGCAAACCGCTGAGCAGTGTTTCATGCCGCTGACTGTTGGTGGCGGTGTACGCGCTGTTGAAGACATAAGAAAGCTGCTGCTCGCGGGCGCCGACAAGGTTTCCATCAACACAGCGGCGGTGACCGATCCGCAATTTGTCGCCCAGGCGTCGGAAAAGTTTGGATCGCAATGTATCGTCGTTGCCATTGATGCCAAGCAGGTCAGCAATGGCACAACACCGAAATGGGAAATTTTCACGCACGGCGGGCGTAAGGAAACCGGCATTGATGCGATCGAATTTGCCAGGCAGGTCGTCTCGCTTGGAGCCGGCGAAATTCTCCTCACTTCCATGGATCGCGATGGTACGGGCGATGGCTTTGATATCTCACTGACCCGTGCCATATCTGAGGCGGTCCGCGTGCCGGTGATCGCCAGTGGAGGCGTCGGTACGTTGGATCATCTTGTTGATGGTGTTCGGGAAGGTGGGGCAAGCGCTGTACTTGCTGCTTCCATATTTCATTTCGGAACGTATGAGATTATGCAGGCCAAGCGCCACATGGCAGCAGCGGGCATCCCCATGCGCCTTGATGAATAGGCTAACAAAGAAGAAGCGTGCCGCAACCAAGGTCGCGGTGACACGGGGATTGCGATTTGATAACCGGGCGCATTATTGCTTTTGCCCATCATGAGAAGACAAGATGGTAACATCAGAAAATCAGCACACTGATATACTGACCACGCTGCAAGCCATGATTTCTGAGCGGGCAGAAGCTGCGCCAGAAACATCCTACACTGCCAGCCTGTTGGCGGCCGGCGTCGAAAAGTGTGCTCAAAAGGCTGGTGAGGAGGCCGTAGAGTTCGTCATAGCAGCTGTGTCCCGGTCTCCGGAAGCAACACGCGATGAGGCGGCAGATCTGGTGTATCATCTGCTCGTAACCTTGCAGGCCTGCGGTGTTTCCCTGGATGATGTACTGGGAGAGCTTGAGCGCCGGCAAGGCACAAGTGGGTTGGCTGAAAAAGCCTCCCGCAACAGTGAACAGCAAAGGTAGGGGCAGGTGGACGCGCAGCCCTCAGAGCAGGTGGAGAGAGAAGAGCTTTCTCCCTACCAGATATTTTCGAAAGCCGAGTGGGCCAAGCTCAGGGCCGGTACGCCGCTGACCCTGGATGAGACGGAACTGAGCGAATTGCGCGGGATGAATGAGCGTGTTTCGCTGCAAGAGGTGGAAGAAATCTATCTGCCTCTGTCGCGTCTCATCAATCTTTATGTCGCAGCGACCCAGGATCTCTTCAAAGTAACGCAGCAGTTTCTCGGTAGCCGCGAGCACCAGGTTCCCTACATCATCGGCATGGCCGGAAGTGTTGCCGTTGGCAAGAGCACCACGGCCCGTATTCTGCAGCGATTGCTGTCGCGTTGGAAAGACCATCCAAAAGTCGACCTTGTGCCTACCGATGGATTTCTGCTCCCCAACGCTGTGCTTGAGAGTGAAGGCATCATGAACCGAAAGGGCTTTCCGGAGAGCTATGATCTCCCGGCGGTTCTGCGCTTTCTGTCCGACATCAAAGCCGGCCGCAGCAATGTCGAAGCGCCGGTATACTCCCACCTGCACTATGATGTCATGGCGGGAGAAACCATTTGCATTGACCGGCCCGACATCCTCATTGTCGAAGGCCTCAATGTGTTGCAGACCGGAAAACCGCCGCGGGACGGCAAGGCAATTCCTTATGTCTCCGACTTTTTCGATTTCTCGATCTACATAGACGCCGACGAGGACATTTTGAGGTTCTGGTATGTGGAGCGTTTCCTGCAGTTGCGCGAAACAGCGTTCGCCAACCCGCTGTCATACTTTCACAGGTATGCTTCTTTGGGTGATGACGAAGCGCGTGAAACAGCCAACAGCATCTGGGATAACATCAACCTGGCCAATCTGCGCGAAAATGTTTTGCCGACACGCCGGCGCGCCCAGTTGATTTTGCGCAAAGGCGACAACCACCAGATTGGCTCTGTAGCGCTCAGAAAACTTTGAGACGGAACGGCGTCCTTTTTCAAACGAGGCCATGTTCCGCGGCAAGGGCAGACAGATCCTTCTCAGGTCGTGCCCCGATGTGTGAGATCACTTCGGCAGCCGCCAGTGCGCCAAGTTCGGCGCATCGGGTAAGCTCAAAATCCTGAGTCAGGCCGCGCAGGAACCCGGCAGCGAACAGATCGCCGGCACCTGTTGTGTCTTCCACACTGTCGACTTTTGCAGCATCAACCACGTGGATTTCGTCCCCCCGGGTGATGACACAGCCTGCGGCGCTACGGGTCAGAGCCGCGAGACGGCACTCTTTACGCACGATCTGCATGGCTTCATCGAAGCTGTCCACTTCGTAAAGCGACATGATCTCGGCTTCATTGGCAAAAAGAACATCGACATCGTCGCGAACCAGCTCGCGAAACTCGCCACGAAAGCGATCGACACAAAAAGCATCGGAAAGCGAGAGTGAAACCATCCTCCCCGCGTCGCGAGCCGTGCGGGCCGCCTTGCGGAAGGCCTGTTTGGCTTCCTGCGGATCCCACAGGTATCCTTCAAGATAAGTCACCTGTGCAGCCGCCACGACGGCATCGTCCACATCATCAGGTCCAAAACCGACGCTGGCGCCAAGGTAGGTACTCATTGTGCGCTCACCGTCGGGGGTTACCAGCACCAGGCAGCGGGCAGTAGCCGGGCCCATCGTTGCGGCCGCCGTCTCGAAGGTCACACCCAGCGAACGAATGTCGTGGGCAAAAACGTCTCCCAACTGGTCGTTGCGGACTTTACCGAAGAAGGCGGTTCTGCCGCCGAGAGAGGCGATGCCCGCAATTGTGTTAGCAGCAGAGCCGCCGGATATCTCAACCGCAGGAGCCATATCCGCATAAAGCGCCTGTGCCTGCGCTTCATCAATGAGCTGCATGCCACCTTTACTCAGGCCGCGCTGGGCCAGGAAGGCATCATCTGTCCGGCTCAAAACATCGACAATCGCGTTGCCAATCCCGAGCACATCATATTTTGCATCGCCCACTGTCTTGCGTCCCTGTGTTCTGAACTTGTTGAGAGGCCCTGACCTAAAGCAATTGACCATGGCATGCAATCGCTTCGGTGCTTGTCACATTGTGCAAACCCGGATAGTCCTGAAACTCTCTCAGTGACGATCGCGGACCGGCGGCAGAACTCATGCTCAATGCAGCATTCAAGGCATTTCAACAGCTCTTTTCACCGGGTTTTCGATCTGTGCTCTTTAAGTCGGTCGGCCTTACGATCGCGCTTTTCTTTCTTGTCTGGCTTGGCGTGGTAGCGCTTTTCCAGGCGTTCACGGCCTTTTCCTATGACTGGCTGAACACGGTCATCACCGTGGTCGGAAGTTTGGGGATACTTGCCGGCCTTGTATTTCTGATAGCACCGGTATCGGCGCTCATTGCCGGTCTCTTCCTCGACGAAATCGCGCGCCAGGTAGAAGCGCAACACTACCCGGCCGATACCCCGGGAAACGAACCGCCACTGTCGCGCACGACATGGATTGCACTGAAATTCACGATCTCGCTGATCCTGGTCAATCTGTTCGTGTTGCTGCTGGTCTGGCTGCCGGTGGTTAATATGGTCGCCTTTCTGGCCGGCAATGGTTATCTGCTGGGGCGGGAATATTTCGAGATGGTAGCGACCCGGCATCTGTCAGCCCGGGAAACCAGCATTCTGCGCGAAGCCTACGCGGGTCGGGTATTCGTTGCCGGTATTCTGGTGGCGCTGATCGCTGCCATTCCCATTGTCAATTTGCTGGTACCGCTTTTTGCAACATCATTCATGGTGCATGTCTACAAATCCGCGCGCCGCGATCAGGAGCGCTGGCAGGCGGAGTACACTCCGCGCTAGCTATCGTCTGAAAAGCGAAGGCGGGCCCTGCATAACAATCCGCTCAGAGCTCCTTCGCTCGATATTCACAAAGTGAACTGATGCCGCAGGCTGGGCAATCGGGCTTACGGGCTTTGCAGATGTAACGGCCGTGCAGGATCATCCAATGGTGGGCGTGCAATTTGAACTCGGTGGGAATCGCCTTTTCAAACGCCTTTTCAACCTCCAGAGGGTTTTTACCCGGAGCAATGCCTGTGCGGTTGCCGAACCGGAAAATATG
>JAJFHB010000439.1 GCA_021775795.1 Hyphomicrobiales bacterium
GGATGATGAACCGCGGACGATTTTTCCCAGCACGCCTGCATCGTTCCGTGGCCCTTTGTTCGGCCTCTCAATCAATAAACAATCAGGTGAAATTTCTTACCCTGATGCGGCTCCGTTTGGAGCAGAAAGTCATCATGCTCCAAACTACGTCACAGCTTTCGCTATATATTGCCACCGCCCTTGTCACACACCTGATTGTTTCGTTTGGACAAACGCTGCTGCACTACAAATTTGCCCACCACCCAAGGGGCCGCAGCATCTTCTCAAAACACATCAATTTCCACCATACGCACTATGCAAAGGATCATCTCGTCTCAAAGGTTTATCTCGGTGACGAGGGCAACACGACGCCCTTTTACCTGATCCCTATTTTTCTGGTCGGGGTGCTTACATATTTCATCCTGCCCACCGAATTGTTCATCGTGCAGGCCCTCGCCTGCGCTGCATCATTCTACGCACACGTGTTTTTCGATAAGGAATACCATGTAGAGGGATCCCGCCTTGAGCGGTTTGCATGGTTCAGGCGCAAACAGGAACTGCATTTCGTTCATCACCGTCATGCGAACACAAACTTCGCAGTGATTCATTTTTTCTGGGACAGAGTTCTCGGCACGTATCGCGGATCGAATACTGCATAGTCTCTTTGTCCGCTTGGGATTTTTCGGACAACCGGGCACCGCCAGACGTCCAGCCCACTCTCGAACATTGGTGACCTGGAACGCCGGTTAGAGATTTGTCAGCCGTGCTCCACTGCCACCTCAAGCGCGCCTCCGGCAAACCGTTGATATGGCGGAAACGACCCCGGAGCCCTCGGATATTCATGGCAAAAGCAGTTTATCTCCCCTAGTCTCCCGCCAACTGGGGAGAGATGCTGTGTAATGCTGCATTGGTTCATCTGCCCGTCTGCAGCCATGAAGAGCCACTGGGAGAGCCTCCCCTTCAAAGACCGGAATACCAGAACTGTAGTATCAAATGTCCTGACGATGGTTGGCACATCCGGGGGCGTTCCTCACCCACCACTTGAGACTTTTAAGAGATTGAGACATGGATGAATTTGTTCCACGCATAGAAGCGATTTGGCAGCAAACCCTGCAATATGTGACCACCCTGGGTTTTTACACCCAGATTGGCGCCGTTTTTGCAGCCATCATTGTCAGTTTCGCGATCACCCGTCTGCTCACCACACGCGTCAAAGTGTTTCGCGAAGAACCAAAACCTGGTTTGCTTTTCGAAGCCCGGAAAACTCTTCATAGTTTACGCGCGCTGGTTCTGCCGGTGATGATCGTTCTGGCACTTGGCGTAGCCACTCCCATCAGCACTGAACTGCTCGGTGAGGCCTGGCTGATCCGCGTAGCCCAGGGGCTGGGGATCAT
The DNA here is from genome assembly GCA_021775795.1 of Hyphomicrobiales bacterium. Taxonomy (GTDB): domain Bacteria; phylum Pseudomonadota; class Alphaproteobacteria; order Rhizobiales; family JAJFHB01; genus JAJFHB01. The sequence continues at coordinate 1,374 of JAJFHB010000439.1, forward strand.
TTTTCTGGTTTACAGTCTGGCCAGTCATTTTATCAAGAACGACCTGATCATACTGATCCTAAAGTGGCTCGGCATCCCGGTGGCGCTGCTTTACATGCTTGGATTGCATGATGATGCGATTTCCTATCTCGACAGCCTTACGTTCGAGATAGGCAACATCCGCATTACGCTCTACGCCATATTGCGTACATTCGTGTTTGGCGTGGTCTTGTTCTGGTTGGGCCGTTTGTCAAACGCCACTGGCCAGCGCGTCATTCGCAACCAACCAGCGTTTGATGCCGGGACGCGTGAGGTCATCGCCAAATTGTTCGAAATCGGCGTGTTCGCGCTGATAGGCCTTCTCCTTCTCAACGTCATGGGGATTGATCTCACAGCACTGGCCGTTTTCGGTGGTGCACTCGGCGTTGGCCTTGGATTTGGCCTTCAACAAATCGCTTCGAACTTCATCTCAGGCATCATCATCCTCATTGATCGAACAATCACCATCGGCGATTACATTGAACTCGAAGACGGTCGCACCGGTACTCTGCGCGAACTCACCATGCGTTCTGCGACACTGGAAACCTTCGATGGCAAAGACATCATGGTTCCGAACGAACGTTTCATAACGACGGCCTTCACCAATTGGACGCATCACAACAAGAAGCAACGGTATTCGCTGAGCTTCCAGGTCTCGTACGAAACTGACCTGCCCAAGCTGTTCGACATTGTCCGCGATGTCGTCAAAAGTCACCCGATGGTGCTGAGTGGCGACGACCTGCCACCAGCGCAGCAAGCCGATGCCGAGATAGAAGGTTTTGGCGATTCCGGCGTCGACATCCTTGTCGAATTCTGGATGGAAGGCATTGATGAGGGTGAGAACAGGGTCGGTGCAGATCTTCTGCTCATGATCTGGACTGCGCTCCAGACACACGGCATCGAGATTCCGTTCCCGCAACGCGAGATAAAAGTTCTTGGAGAGATCAACCCTCCTAAACCTACGAAGTAGTTGCCGGCGGCGCAAAGCGGCGGGTCACACCGTGGTCCGGACCCCCAGGACATGATCTCTTTGCAGAAGCAGAGCGGTTTTTGGCCGCATGCTGGTTGGGCTGCTGAAGGGCTGTTTGCCATTGCGCAGGCCATGAAGCTGGATTAATTGTCCAAAGAGGTTGTCAGCCTTGTGGTTGGAACAAGGTGACGTGAAGCGGAATACGATCGGAGAGAACATGGGAAGCGAAGGCAAGTGCCCTGTAATGGGTGCATCTCACAGGCAAATGGCGGTTGGAAGCACGGCGAACCAGCACTGGTGGCCGAACCAGCTCAATCTGAAAATTCTTCACCAGAATTCTTCGCTTTCAGATCCCATGGACGAAGGGTTCAACTATGTCGAGGAATTCAAGAGCCTCGACCTGGACGCCGTCATCAAGGATCTCACGGCATTGATGACAGATTCCCAGGACTGGTGGCCTGCCGATTACGGCCACTATGGTCCTTTCTTCATCCGCATGGCCTGGCACAGTGCGGGCACCTACCGCGTCTTTGACGGCCGCGGTGGCGGTGATACCGGATCGCAACGCTTCGCCCCTCTTAACAGCTGGCCTGATAACGGCAACCTCGACAAAGCACGCCGATTGCTCTGGCCGGTGAAGCAGAAGTACGGGCGCAAACTCTCCTGGGCCGACCTGTTTGTCCTGACCGGAAACGTCGCACTTGAATCCATGGGGTTCAAAACATTCGGTTTTGCCGGTGGACGTGCAGATATCTGGGAACCTGAAGAAGATATTTACTGGGGCCCCGAAACCGAATGGCTTGGTGACGAGCGTTACTCCGGCGACCGCGAGCTTGCGGACCCCCTGGGCGCTGTCCAGATGGGCCTGATCTACGTCAACCCGCAAGGTCCAAACGGCAATCCGGATCCGGTGGCCTCTGGTCGCGACAGCCGCGATACGTTCAGCCGCATGGCCATGAATGATGAAGAAACCGTCGCACTTGTCGCCGGCGGCCACGCCTTTGGCAAGGCACACGGCGCCGCTGACCCGGACCAGTATGTTGGCCCGGAACCTGAAGGTGCAAGCCTGGAAGAACAGGGTCTTGGCTGGCAAAACAGCTTCGGCTCCGGTATAGGCGGCGACACCATTACCAGTGGCATCGAAGGCGCCTGGACCGAAACACCGACGACCTGGGACAACAACTACTTCGAAGTTCTTTTCCGCTATGACTGGGAATTGACGAAGAGCCCCGCCGGCGCCCATCAGTGGACGCCCAAGAATCCGGAAGCAGCTGGAACCGTACCGGATGCGCATGATGCTGCAAAATCACACGCTCCGATGATGACGACGGCCGATCTGGCGTTGCGGATGGATCCAATATATGAGCCCATTTCGCGGCGCTTCCTTGAGAATCCGGAACAGCTCGAAGACGCCTTTGCACGGGCCTGGTACAAGCTTACGCACCGTGACATGGGACCGATCACCCGCTGCCACGGTAAACTTGTCCCTGCAGAACCGCAGATCTGGCAGGACCCGGTTCCAGCGGTCGACCATGAACTGGTCAATCAGCAGGATATCGCTGACCTCAAGGGCAAACTCCTCGCCTCGGGCCTCTCTGTCTCACAACTGGTCACTACTGCCTGGGCCTCCGCCGGCACCTTCCGCGGCTCAGACAAGCGCGGCGGCGCAAACGGTGCACGCATTCGTCTGGCACCGATGAAGGACTGGGACGTAAACCAGCCCGCCGAACTGGCATCAGTATTGGGCACATTGGGATCCGTGCAGTCAGACTTCAACGGCTCACAATCCGGCGGCAAGAAAGTTTCTCTTGCAGACCTGATTGTCCTGGGTGGTTGTGCGGCCGTGGAAGCGGCAGCCAGCAAGGCTGGTCACGAAGTGGACGTTCCCTTCACACCGGGCCGAACCGATGCCACACAGGAGCAGACCGAGGTGGACTCAGTTGCCTATCTCGAGCCCAGAGCGGACGGCTTCCGCAACTATATTGCGAAAGGCCATCCCCGCTCAGCAGAAGAGCACCTGGTGGACCGGGCACAATTGCTGTCTTTGACGGCGCCCG
>JAJFHB010000440.1 GCA_021775795.1 Hyphomicrobiales bacterium
TTTAGAGGGTAGCGATTCAAAATCAGCGGCTGAAATAGTCGTTTCGAGTGAAAATCGCTACGCGTGCATTCTGCGTGACCAGGCAGGGCTGACAGCCGTTGTCGATGAAGAGACCTTTGGCGCCCTAGAGCAAAAATGCACACCGCGTGAGAAGTTTGGCCCGTTGAAGATTGTTTCGACAGACGGCCATTTACCCTTCAACGTTGTTGGATTCATTCAACCTTTGCTGCTGGAACTGAACGCACAAGGAATCAAGGCAGGCCCGCAGTGCGCAGCTGTGTTTGACCACCTGTTCATTTTCGAAAGTGACATCACCCGTGCCGAGGAAATCATCGACCGGTTCATTGAAAAGGCGCAGGAGCAGACGGCTTAGGGTAACGAGGAAACGTATTCTATGTGGTGGTTTGTTTCATGAGCGCATTATACGACACCATTGGGTTGAATTACGCTGACTTGCGACTGCCCGACGCCCGAATAGCGCAGAGGATTGAAGATGCTCTTGGCGCTGCCCGGACCGTTCTCAATGTCGGGGCGGGTGCTGGTTCATACGAACCGAGGGACAGGCAGGTTACCGCTGTAGAGCCTTCAGCTCAGATGATCCAACAGCGATCTTCTTCACCTGCCTCAGTCTATCAGGCCAGCGCGGAAGACCTGCCGTTCGACGACAAGTCATTCGATGCTTCGATGGCCGTCCTGACCATTCACCATTGGTCTGACCAGGAAAAGGGGGTCATGGAGATGCGCCGCGTCACGCGGGGCAGGATTGTTATTCTTACATATGACCCCACGTTCCGTGGATTTTGGCTCTTAGACTACTTCCCGGCATTTGTGACGTTGGATGAGAGGCAAATGCCCCAGATGGTAAACTACGAGAAGTGGCTGGGGGCCGTGAACGTTGCGACGGTGCCAATTCCACATGACTGTTCCGACGGGTTCCTGGCCGGTTACTGGCGGCGGCCGGCGGCCTATCTCGATGAGCGGGTCCGCACCGCCATGTCGTCCTTCTGGGCGTTGGGTGACGTTTCTGATGGCTTGCGAAAGCTTGAAGGTGATTTGGAAAGCGGCGCATGGGCAGAGCGTTATTCTCACCTGATCGAGCTTGAGGAACATGATTGCGGCTATCGCCTCATCACCACGGACTAATGTTCACTGAAGGTCGCAGGCACGCCCGTGATGCGCTCAAATCCGCTATTTTTCTCCGGCAGCAACAAGTGACGCTTTCGCCCCGGTGTGAATGTCGCTGCCAACGCAAATAATAAGTGGTGTGGCGGACAGTTCAGCCATTGCTTTGTGCCAACCCACCCGGCAGCCATTCGAGGAAGCGGTCTACATCTGCCGCTTCGACAAACAAGTGCATGGAGGCGCGGACGCGGCCCGCTTCGCCCCAGAGCAGAATGTTGTCTTGTGCTGCAAGGTCTGCAATGCGGCGTGGGTATTCATGAGCAAACGCAACGTTGGGGCCACGACGGTCCCTTTCTGCCGGGGTCAGGACATCCAGGCCCAGTTGCTCGAGGCCTGTCCGCAATCTGTGGCCGAGATCAAGCACATGCGCCTCCACTGCGGCAGCGGGGAAACCTGCCAGATAATCCAGCGATGCCTTCAGCAGGTAGACAGTGAGGTGGTTGGAATTACCGATTTCAGCGCGCGAGGCATCTGATGCCAGCTCATAAGTATCCGGGCTTGGACCACGTGCAGCCGCGTGCCAGCCCACGGCGAGGGGCTCAAAACTGGGCCAGCGTTTCCGGTTCCAGGCCAGAATGCCACTGTGTGGAGAGAGCAAAAACTTATACGTGCTGCAGACCAGAAAATCGCACAGGTCAGCATTCAACGGCACGGCACCGAGCGAATGGCTCGCATCGACGAGCAAGGCTATTCCACGTTCGCGCAAAGCCTCAGACAAGGGCTCCAATTCAAGGCGCTGGCCGGTATGGGCGTTGACATGACTGACATAGACCAGGCGGGTTCTTTCATTGCAGGAAGCGATGATTTCCTGCCAGTCCAGGAACCAGCCTTGCGGTGCAACCAGGCGCAGGTCCACGCCCAAATGACCGAGCCGTGCCAGTGCATAGCGACCAGACGCATAGTCCAGAGAAGGGACAACTGCATTGTCTCCGCCCTGCCAATCAATGCCAGAAACAACACGGGCGATGCCTTCTGAGGCGTTGCCCAGCAAGGCAAAATCACCGCTCTCCAGTCCGGTCAGGATTGCCAGCCGGGATTTGACCTCATGACCGACCTGCCAGTGACGTTCATAGCCAGCCATGCCTGCGGCCTTGTCCGCGGCAAAGGCATCGAAGGCTGATTGGTGGGTGCACAGCAACGGCGGCTGCCCGCCACTTGCGAGATGCGTAATCCCTTCAAGTCCAACGAAGTCGCTCTTGGGTGCCAGCATGACTTGTTCCTGCTATTTTGTGATCAAGTGATGGTACAATTTTGCGTCCCCGGCAATAAGCGAGGGGATCTGGATTTTCATCGGTGTGACGGTTTGAACAGAGAAGCAATATGAACAGAGCGATCGTTGTTTGTTCGGATCAGGGCTTTGTGCCCGTCGCGGCATTCATGCTTGGCCGCATCGGTCCGTATCTTCCAACTGACCGCAAGACCGATATCTGGCTGATACTGCACGGCGTCTCACAACAGGTAATGGATGAAGCCAGTGCTTACTTCGCTCACCGCGGGGTGGACGTTCGCCTGTTTGCGCTCTGTGATGACGAATATGACCGTATCAGTGTGCATGAAGACGTGAACCGCGCCGCCTATCTGCGCCTTTTCATGGACCGGGTACTCGTGGGCCACGACTACGACCGCGTCCTTTATCTTGATGCTGATACGCTGGTGGAAAGCGACCTTACCCCCCTGTTTGACCACGACCTGGCCGGCCGGCCACTTGGCGCTGTACATGATTATTTTCTGTACGCGACAGAACGCATGGAAGAGCGGCGCATTGATGTGCCCCTGGAACGGGCAATTTCCTACTTCAATTCCGGGGTAGTGCTCTTGGATTGGCAACAAGTCGTGAGCTCATCGCTTCTGGGGCAGGCCCGCATGATCTCTGCCATCAACGGCGCGAGACTGTGTCTTGGGGATCAGGATGTGCTCAATTTTCTGCTGCAGAACGCCTGGACCCCAATTGACCCACGCTGGAATCAGAACCAGTTCATGATGCACCTGCCGCATAAACACACACCGAGAATTGCCCACTTCACGCCTGACAAAATCTGGACAAACCAGCGCCCGGCCTGCTGGGACACTT
>JAJFHB010000045.1 GCA_021775795.1 Hyphomicrobiales bacterium
TAGCTGCCCGTGCCGGCGCCACCAACGATGTCACATTCGAGTCCGACCTCGCTCAGCATCTTCACCGTGTCAGCGACCTGCGTAACGGCGATGTCGATCTTGGCCTTGCGCTCTTCGAAATCATGCACGTGCTGTGCAGCACCCTGATAGGCTTGGATGCCGGAGAATGTCAGACCCTCGCTTGCAGCAATCTTCTGGGCGATCTCAACAACCGGCGCACCCCACTGCACGCCGCAACGGCCGGCACCACAATCAATTTCGACGAGACACTCGATGGTAACGCCCTGGGCACTTGCAGCCGCGGACAGATCGTCCACATTGCCCAGATCATCAACACAGACGATGACACGGGCCTGTCCGGCCATCCGTGCCAGACGCTCGATCTTCTTGGGGTCAACCACCTGATTTGAAACCAGCATGTCCTTCACACCACCAGCCACAAGGGCTTCAGCTTCGGCAACCTTCTGGCAACAGACCCCACAGGCACCACCGTGCTCGATCTGATAGAGCGCAATGTCAGCCGACTTGTGGGTCTTCGCGTGGGCGCGGTGGCGAATATTTTTCTCGACAATGAACTCCCCCATGCGCTTGACGTTGCGCTCGAAGGCATCGAGATCGATGATCAGCGCCGGGGTTGAGACATCTTCCAAGGCCATGCCGACTTCGGCAGGAACATTGTAACCGACAATGCGGTCTGTGATTTTGGTGATGGCGTTCATGATGTGAGTTCCTTTTGACTATGCCTCTTACATCCAGGGCAGATTTTTCAGATCGACATTGCCGCCGGTGACGATGACGCCGACCCGCTTGTCTTTGAAAAGTTCGGGATTCTTGATGATTGTGGCCAGGGCTACCGCCGAGCTTGGCTCGATGACGATCTTCATGCGCTGCCAGGTGAGATACATGGCATCAATGATTTCTGCCTCGGTGGCCAAAAGCACATCGGAAACGTGAGTGGAGACAAAATGCCAGGTGCGCGGACGAAGGCTGACTTTCAGCCCGTCGGCAATAGTTTGCGGCGCGTCATCTTCGATGATGTGGCCGGCATGAAATGAACGGTAGGCATCGTCGGCATTCTTTGGCTCGGCTGCGTAGATCTTCGTTTCAGGCGCGACGTTCGACATGGCGATCGAGGTGCCTGAAATCATGCCACCACCGCCGATCGGGGCAACAACGGCCGCAAGGGGACCAACTTCTTCATGCAATTCTAGCGAACAGGTTCCCTGCCCGGCGATGACACGATGATCATTGTAGGGATGGACAAAATCCGCCCCGGTTTCGGCCACCACTTCTTCAAGCATGGCTTCGCGGGCAGCGGTTGAAGGTTCGCATTCGCGCACGATGCCGCCATAGCCGCGAACCGCGTCTTTCTTGGCATCAGGTGCGGTGCGCGGCATCACCACGGTTGCTGGAATGCCACGCCGGCCCGCCGCATAGCTGAGAGACAGACCATGGTTGCCGGAAGAGTGTGTCGCCACGCCCTTGCCCGCTTTTTCCTCGTCCAGGCCAAACACGGCATTGGAAGCACCACGCGCCTTGAAGGCACCGGCCTTTTGAAAGTTCTCACACTTGAAGAACAGGCTTGCGCCGGTGAGGTCATCAAAGAATGTGGAGGTTAGAACCGGCGTGCGGTGAACGTAAGGCGCAATCCGGTCACGGGCCTCCGTCACATCATCGAAGGTCGGAATGTAAAATTCGGAAGCGGGAACAGTGATATTCATTTCGTCCTCACGCGGCTTTGGAAAGTGCGATCCGGGTTGAGTGCCGATAGTACTCCTGGGCCGCGGCAACGCCTGAACCCAGTTCGATGGGATAGTCGAGATCCTTCATCGCCATTTCAATGGCAGACAGTCCCGACAAGGCCATGACGTCTGTAAGTGAACCGAGGTGGCCGATGCGGAATGCCTTTCCAGCCATCTCGCCAAGACCGATGCCGAAGGACACCTGATAGGCATCATAGGCGTGGTTCGTCAAAATGTTGCTGTCAAAACCCTGCGGCACATAGATGGCACTGACCGTGTCAGAATAAAGCTCCGGGCTTTTGGCACACAGTTGAAAGCCCCATGCCTTAACCGCATATCGAATGCCTTCGGCAAGACGGAAATGGCGGGCGAATACCTCGTCCAGACCTTCCTCGAACAGCATGTTCAGGCTCTCGCGCAGACCGAGACTGATCTGCAGCGGCGGGGTATAGGGAAAACTGCCGTTTGCGTTCGCCGCCCCCATGTCCCTGAAATCAAAGAAGCAGCGTGGGCAGGTTGCGGTTTCACAAGCTGCCAACGCCTTCCGGCTGACGCCGATGATGGCCATGCCGGTGTTCAGCATGAAGCCTTTCTGCGAACCGGAAACAGCAAGATCGACACCCCAGTCATCCATGCGAAAGTCCATCGAGGCAAGTGAGCTGACGCAATCCACATACAAGAGGGCCGGATGATCGCTGGCGTCCATGGCCTGCCGGACAGCACTGATGTTACTGCGAACTCCGGTCGCGGTTTCATTGTGGGTAACCAGAACCGCCTTGATCTCATGATCTCTGTCGGCAGCCAGGCGCTCGCCGTAGAGATCAGCCGGCGCACCGTTGCCCCACGCGCACTCGATCACTTCAACATCGAGATTGTGGCGCTGACAAAGATCAATCCAGCGGTGCGAAAACATGCCGAAGCGTGCCACAAGAACTTTATCACCCGGCGAAAGCGTATTGGTTATGGCCGCTTCCCAGCCGCCGGTGCCACTGGAGGGGAAGGTAATGATCGTGCCATCAGATGTTTTGAAAACCCGTTTGAGATCTTCCAGCACCGGTGCGAGCACTTCCACAAAATCTGGAGCCCTGTGATCCATGGTTTGCACATTCATGGCCTGACGCAGGCGGTCAGGAATGTTTGTGGGTCCAGGAATGAAAACAGGATTTTGGCCGGCCATGGTGTATCTCCACTTGACTTAACGCCATCAAAGAAACACACCAGCCTGGACTTTGCAATTTTACTGAAATATTTTTCTATTTTTGAGTGAAAAATACTATAGCATTGATTTATAACGATGAATCTTTTTCCATACCCGCAGTATTCAACGGTATTGGAATATATTTTTGCCAAATTACCTGCCATTTTCTAGGCGATCAGACCAGGAGTTGCGCAAAATGAATGAGCATCCCCAAAAGCGATCTCGCGGCCGCCCCCGATCGCACGGTCCCGAAGATGCCGGTGGAACCGTACAGGCCCTCGACCGTGCCCTGCTCCTGCTCAAGGCCATGGCGCGGGAAGGTGCGGTCACACTGACCGAGTTGGCCCTGAGCGTCGGCATGCCACCGTCATCCGCACACCGTCTGCTCACCACCATGCAAAAGCATGGCATGGTTGAATTTGATGAGGCGACCCAATGCTGGGCGGTAGGTGTTGAAGCCTTCCGCATCGGCAGCGCCTTTGCCCACCGCACGAGCCTTGTTGAGGCCGGTCGTGAGGTGTTACGGCGGCTCATGGAGGAAACGGGCGAATCCGCAAACCTGGCAGTCGCAGATAATGATTTTGTGGTTTTCGTGAGCCAGGTGGAAACACCGAACCCGATAAGGGCCTTCTTTCATTCCGGCGCGCGTGGCCATATGCATGCCTCGGGCATCGGCAAGGCATTGATGGCTGAACTGCCGCGCCATGAGGTCGAACAGATCCTGCAACGGCAGGGCCTGCCGGAGTTTACCGAGAAAACCCTGACATCATCGGACGCCCTGTTTGCTGATCTGGAGAAAACACGCACACGGGGCTGGTCCTTCGACGATGAAGAACGCCACTCGGGGATGCGTTGCGTGGCCTCTGCGATCTACAATTCCTACGGCGAAGCGATTGCCGGCATTTCGGTTTCAGGACCAACGGTCCGACTGGCAGACGATGTGGTTGGCGAATTCGGCCCAAAAACCCGGCGCGCCGCAGCGGAAGTCACGGAATTGATTGGTGGCCGGGTGCCGTCGCGAAACACAGAATGAACTGCGCGTACGTCGCTTGATTGGATGCGAACAATCGGATAATATACTATATCATATATTATTTTACGCCGATGAGGATTGCACCATGGCCCCGCGTTATCCCGATTTCCCAAAGCAAGAGTTTGATGACCGTTACGCGCGCGCACGCGCCATGATGGCTGAACAGAATATCGACGCCCTCCTCATCACGGAAAAGCTGAACTATGCCTACTTCTCGGGGCACCGTTCCTGCCAGAACCCGATCGACAAAATCCGCTCCTATATGTTTATCCTGCCCAAGGATGACGAACCGACGCTGATCACCATGCCGTTTGAGGTCGCTCAGGTTGAGGAAACCACCTATGTGGACAACATCAAAACCATCGGCGGCCTGACCGGACACCCGGAGTTTATCGCTGAAACGCTGAAAGCCGCCGGCCTTGGCAGGGCGCGCATCGGTGCGGAGCTAGGGCGCGAACAGTACTTGGGTATCAGCCATGATGGATTGCATGAGGTCATGTCCATGATACCTGGCGCCGAGTTTGTGGACGCTGCACAGATATTGCTTGATCTTCGGGTGATCAAATCACCCCAGGAAATCGCCTTCTTACGTAAAGCAGCAGAACTCAATGCTCAGGCTCAGGTCGACACATTTGCCCAGGTACGGGCAGGAATGACGGAAAATGAAGTCGCGACCATTCTGCGGACACGACTGTTTGAGTTGGGTGCAGAAGACCTGACATTGCTGTGCGTCGTATCAGGGGCAACGCCATCGACCGGCATTGTGCTGCTGCCAACAGATCGCGTTATCACCAAGGGTGAGACCGTCGGCCTTGATGTTGGTGTCACTTACAAGGGCTATTGCTCCGATCTCGCGCGTACAGCATCTGTTGGCGCACCGTCGGAAGAGCTCAGTGAATTCTATGGCTTTGTCATGGACCTGCGTCACAACTGCAATATGCAACTGCGACCCGGCAAAAGCCCGGCAGACGTGGTCAGGGTTTGCGACGAAACCCTGGCAGAGCGGGGCATGAAAACCATGGGCGTTGGACGCGTCGGCCATGGCGTCGGCGTTGAGACGACCGAATATCCCTCGCTCGCAGCCTTTGAGACGGTAACCTTTGAAAAGGGCATGGTGTTCGCCTGCAATCCAAATTTTGCAAATCACCTGGGGTTCATCAATGCGGAAGACAATTGGGCGGTGACGGACGATGCACCGGATCTTCTGTCTGACCCGATTGCCTGCAACGAAATACCGGTGGTGGATGCCTAAAACACTTCGGCATCGCCAGCCTTTGCAGAATCGCGGCGCCGGTCTAAAAACACCTCTTGCGAAAAAAGGGGCAGAAGAGTGAGCGTTACGATCGATTATGGCGGCGTGCCAACTGAAATTTACCGCCGTCTGCGTGATCGCATTCTCAAAGGACACTTGAACGTCGGAGATCAGATCAAGATTGATGCGGTCGCCAAGGAGTTTGGCGTCAGTATTATCCCGGTGCGCGAAGCGATGCGTATTCTGGCGGCCGATCATCTGATCGAGATCCAGCCGCGGCGCAGCCCGGTTGTCTCAGGCATTGCCCCTGGAGAAGCGCTGGAGATCGGGCAGATCAGGCTCGCCCTCGAACCGGTTGCACTTGCCGCCGCTGTTCCAAATCACTCGGACAAGAGCCTGAACCAGTGCCAGAAGATCCTGGACAAGAGCCGCACCAACAAGGACGACTGGCAAAACGTAGAGCTCAACCGCGAGTTTCATCTCGCATTGTATGAGCCCTGCGGCATGTCCCGGTTGATAAAGGTCATCTCCGATCAATATGACGGCCTGACCCGTTGCGCTCATTTCATGGTGGTTCGATCAGGCTCCGGGCAGGCAAAGAGTTATGCGGAGCACCTGGCTATTCTGGATGCCTGCCGCTCAGGCGATCTTGACGTTGCGATCGCCCAACTGACAACGCACCTCGAGGCGTCCATCTCGAGACTGCGCCTGCATTTTCAAAACGCCGAGGCGGATGACGGCGTAACCGTCTGATCAACCTTCGTAATCATTCAAGGTGAAGAGCAGCGTATCGCCTATTTCGCAAAGCGCAGGGTTGCGCTTACAGAACACCACGCCGCCCTTGTTGAAGTGAAGCTTTAGCGGTTCGCGCCATGGCTCGCGAATATTCCAGATGTAGCCGGCGAACTGCCCATCCTCAACTTCATCTCCAAGCTCGACGCGCGGCTCGAACATGCCGTCTGTGGTGGCGAAAATGTAGTTTTCGCCACCTTGCATGGCCATCAAACGAACCTCCCGCTCGGGAGCCGGCACCTGATAATCGTCTCCCAGAACGCCCAACCGCTTAAGGCAGCGCTTTAGCCCCGCATCACCAAGATCGCGAATCCATGGCGTGATACGTCCAGCACCGCCAAGTTCTGTACTTAGATAGATGATGCCGTTTGGCGATGCTTCGCCTGAAAGTGTCGTCTCATGCACCCGGTCTCCGACACTGCCGAGAGGCGCTGCGAACAGTTTGAGGAAATCCATTTGCATCTCGTCCTTATCAGCCTCTCCCATGAGACGGATCTTGCAGGAGGGCCAATGGTCAATGGACGAGCCGGCAGAATGGAGGTCGAAGATTGCAGTCGACCGCGACACCAGATGGGTCTTGATGAACCAGGCGATCATATCCGTTGGTGAGCCATACTGGTCGCCTGGAAAGAGGCGGTTGAGGTTGGCCTCGCCTGTGTAGTCGAGCGGTGAGGTGCGTCGCCCGGCGTAGACTGCGGGAGCATTCGCGGCGGGTAGAAATATTATCTGCCCTTTGACGTCTTCTACTTTGAGCTTTTGAAAAAGGTCGATGATGATGGAGATGCCCTCATATTCATCACCATGATTGCCGCCGATCAGAAGTGCGCACGGGCCCTCTCCATTCTTGATCGACATGATGGGAACCGGGAGCCAGCCATAGGCGGAACGATGGCTCGAAAACTGTATGCGGACGTAACCGTGATGGCGGCCATCCTTGTCGAGATCAACTTCACACGATGGTGCAAGACTTACTTTCGGTGTCGGCATGGTGTCCTCTTTCGCTTACGCTTGTGCTTTCAATTCATCATAGGCCTGACCCAGCAGCCTGACGCCTTTTCGGATCGTTTTCGCATCTACAAATGAGTAAGCCAGGCGCAGATGATTGCGGCTCGTTTCATTAGGGAAGCAAAGGCGGCCATCGCTCACTTCGACGCCAAGCTCGACAGCCCGGGCCGCAACCGCTTCGGCATTTGTACCCTCCGGCAGCTCCGCCCAGAGGAAGTAACCGCCCTGTGGCTTTCTCACTTTTGCATCCGGCAGAAACTCCGCAAACCCTTCTACCATGGCGTTGCGATGTAACCGCATCTCCGCAGACAGATCATCGATATGCTTTGACATCTTGTTGGAGCGCATGAGGTCCGCGACAATGTGCTGAGAAAACGGATTGGTCCCTCCGTCGGCCTTCTGCATCGCCATGCGGTCGACAATCTCTTTTGCACCAATCGCCCAACCAACCCGGAGGCCAGGTGCAAGGATCTTGGAGACCGTACCCAACGCGATGACGTGACCGTTCTCATCAAACGACTTGAGAGGCGGAATTGCCTCACCTTCGAAACGTAGCCGGCGATAGGGGTCATCTTCCAGGATGATGAAGCCATAGTGTTCCGCCATTGCAACGAGGCGTCGGCGCCGGTTTTCCGACATGGTGATGCCGGTAGGATTGTGAAAATCCGGCACATCGAACATGAGCTTCGGCATACGCTCACCGTTCTTGCGCAAACGCTCGAGCTGCGTCTCCAGTTCATCCGCATCAAGCCCTTCTTCATCCTGAGAGATGTCAAGAAAAGCCGCCTCATGGGCCCGCATGATCTGCAGAGCTGTCATGTAGGTAGGGGCCGCGACAATGATGCGATCACCGGGCTCGACAAAGATCCTGCAGGCAAGATCCAGCGCGCTCTTGGCGCCGTATGTTACGAGGACATTTTCGCGATCGCAGGAAACTCCATCCTGAGCAACAAACCTGACAATCTCATCGCGCAACTCCTCAAGCCCCATCAAAGGGCCATACTGAAGGGTTTGCGTGCCGTGGTCTCGGGCAGCTTCCATGGCCTCGCGAACCACGTCAGGCAGGTGCGGGGGATAGGCCAGGCCGCTGGAGAGAACAATAGCGCCTGGCGCATGGTCATAGACGGAATCACCCAACACTTCGGCACGGCGGGCATAGCGAAAAGCAGACATGTAAATCTCGCGAAAAGCGGACTGAAACCACACGATCAGTCTCTGAATTAAAATATATGATATATGATTATGAGACGCAAGCATAGAGCTTGTGGTGGTCCGGTCGCTGAAATCCGCAGTCGTTGTCGCGCATCACGACACTCTGTACCTCGAGCATTGTATGCGCCTTCGCCTTTGCGGTGCCGGACCACCCACAGGGCCGTGACATATGAGCAACAAATTCTGAAAACCCGCCTGCAAGGCCATCAACGGACTTGCACTCGAGATGGGCATCTGCACAATTGTGGCGAGTTTAAGATTTGCGCTGAAGGGGCGGCGGGGGGCTGCCATCGGGGAACCGGAAGCGTTGGGGCTGATATGAGAGCCGGAAGGCTTTCGAACTGTTTACTAGGGGCGACTTAGTAAAGCATGCACTATACGCACACACCGGCCGGCACCTTTCGTGTCGGCCATTTTTTTGTGCGAAAGCCACCGGGACCGACGCCTTGGATGTCGGTGATACTCGCTGCGGAATGAATGCGGGCTGCACAGGAATTGGGACCCCCCCCCCTAAATCCGTCAATTGCAAACGGCCGCTATGCGGATCTTTCGGACTCAAGCCATAGTTGCTCAAATGTTCGGTTACGGCCAAAAGGGGTCCTTCACCGGATCAGCTTTCTCTGCGATGCAGCTTTCGCATTCCTGCCGTTCGTTGCAGGTGCGTAAACCGACGCACAACGTATACACACAATGCGGACAATGCTGCCGGTCGGATTGCTTCGCCGAATGCCCGCTTTTGGAGTTTGGGAGAGAATTGTCATGATCGTGCAGTCCGAGTGTGCAGCGCGGGCGCACTGCGGAACAAGCCGAAGCAGCGCCTTAGTTTTTTAGGAAAGACGGAGTGAGCACCCCTTCATGACTTAGTAAACATTCCTTTGTTGGGAGACCTCCGCCAAAGCCGGTTAGCGAGCCGTTTCCTCCTATTACCCGGTGGCATGGCAAAATGATTGGAAGCGGGTTACTCGCATTTGCAGCACCCACTGCGCGGCTTGCTTTGGGACGTTCGAGAATGGCCGCCAGTTGGCCATAAGTTTGCGTCTCTCCAAAAGGTATTGTGGACAGGTGTCGCCAAACGCTTTTTTGAAAAACTGTTCCGGTCAGAAAAAGAGGAAGATCAAACTGCCGTAATTCACCATTGAAATAGGCAGCAAGCTGGCGCCGAACCTCCAAAAAAGGTGCTTCTGTCTGGTGCCAGTCTGATCGTGGCGCGATTGCATTGGGGCTGTTCGGAAAGCACAAATAATGCAGCGCGTCGTCATCTCCCGCGACCAGGAGCGAACCCACAGGGCTATCGATATGTGTATAGCTTAGTTCGATCATCGGTTCGGCTTGCGGATGGAGGAAGGTGAGCGCCCGTAGAGTTTTGAGAAGGTCGCATTAAAGCGTCTCACGCTGCCAAAACCCGCTTGGAAGGCTACTTCCGTAATAGGCAGTGTCGTCGTGTCCAGCAGTTTCTTGGCGCGTCCGATTCGAAGGGTTTGAGCCGTTTGAAGTGGAGATGCCCCTATATGCTTGGCAAACAACCGAGACAGATGTCTTGCACCGACGCCTAGTCGATCTGCAAGATCATTGACATTCCCAACGTCCAGAGCGCCCTCCTCGATCAACCGCAATGCCCGTTCAACGGTTGTTCTGGTACCATTCCATGCGGCGCAGAATGGTGCTGTCTCAGGACGACAACGCAGACAAGGGCGATAGCCTGCACGCTCTGCCGCAGCTGAGGTTGGATAGTAGCTGACATTTTTCGCGAGAGAATGTTTAGCCGGGCAGACCGGACGGCAGTAGATTCTTGTCGTGCTGACAGCGGTGAAGAACTTCCCGTCAAAGCTTGGATCGCGCCTCAATCGTGCAGCGTTACATGTCTTAAAATCTAGCATGATATGGAACGTAGCGACCCATCAAGCTTAAAGCCAGACCAGTCGGCTGGTCAGGTCCGAAAACGGC